>JAKQBQ010000157.1 GCA_029574055.1 Methanobacteriota archaeon | reverse complement strand
GTCCAAAGGCACTTTTATCTTGTTTTCGGCATTCAGATCCGCCCTTACCGATAACAAGATAAAAGTGCCTTTGGACAGGACCGGAAAATTAGACGAGGAGATACCGATAACATACGTCCCGGCAAGGAATATCATCTTCCTAAGCATAGCAGCCGGGCTGTGCGAGTCCATAGGGGCGGAAGAGATATACATAGGGGCGAACGCGGTGGATTATTCCGGATATCCGGACTGCCGCCCGGAGTTCTTCGAAGTGTTCAGAGAAATGCTGGCAGCCGGCACGAAGGCAGGGACCGAAGGCAGGGCGGCCGAGATAAGGACGCCCATAATCGATCTTTCCAAAGCAGAGATCGTGAAGAAGGGGAAAGAGCTGGACGCCCCTCTGCACCTGACATGGTCATGCTACGAAGGCGGCGCAAAGGCATGCGGGCGCTGCGACTCCTGCAGGCTGAGGCTGAAAGGATTCAGGGAAGCAGGATTTATAGACGAGATATCATACGAGGGATGAGATGAAGATAAGCGAGTATTTCAGATCCATTCAGGGAGAAGGGCTGACGATAGGCACCCCCACATACTTCATACGTACAGCAGGCTGCAACCTGAGGTGTACGTGGTGCGATACCAAATATGCCTGGGACGGCGGCATAGAGATGACTGTCGACGAGGTAATGGAGAGGATGGACGACACCGAGAACGTATGCCTCACGGGCGGGGAGCCCCTGCTCCAGAAGGATACGCCCGAACTCATCGACAAGCTTCTCAAGGCCGGCAAGAGGATAGTGATCGAGACCAACGGCTCGATGGATATCTCGAAAATTCCGAAAAACGAGAGGATAATAATAAGCCTTGACGTGAAATGCCCCTCATCCGGGATGTCGGAGAAGAACCTCATCTCGAACATCGGGCACATCGGGAAGAAGGACCAGCTGAAATTCGTCATCGGGGACCCGGTGGATATGAACTATGCTTTGCGTTTCCTAAGGGAGAACCAGGTCGACACCAACGTGATATTCTGTCCGGCGGGGGGCATCGACATGCTGCCGATCGCCGAAGAGATACTCAAGAGGAATCTGAACGTCAGGGTGCTGCCGCAGCTCCATAAGATGATCTGGGGAGAGGGAAGGTCAGTTTGACCCGAATTTCTTCTTCAGTTCCCATCTTCTTTTGAAATTGGCTACGCATTCCTCAACGGTGCCTTCTTCGTCATATGCCACATGTATGCCGGCCTTGTTGAGGATGGTCAGGCCGTGCGAGCCTATCCCGCCGGTGATCACCGCATCTACGCCCAACCCAACGATCGCATCCGCCACCTTCATGCCGGCGCCGTCGGAGTTCGCGAATTCGTTCTTCACCACCGTATAATCCAGAGTGTCCATGTCCACTATCAAAAAGAACGGGGCATGGCCGAAGTCATCCGCTACGTATGATCCGAGATTATCTCCTTCGGAGATGACGCCGATCCTCATTTCCTCTCCACTGTCCTTACGACCTTGCCCGCGATGGCTTTGAACGCGGCGGCCGATTTTGATTCCGGATCAGATATAACCACAGGCATCCCGGAGTCCCCGGACACCACAACGCCCGGCTCGAGGGGAATGCGGCCCAGGAACTGTATGTTTAGACTCTCGGCCGTCTTCTCCCCGCCTCCGGACCTGAAGATCTCGGTGAGTTCGTTGCAGTGGGGGCAGACGAAACCGCTCATGTTCTCCACCAATCCGATTATCGGCAGGTGGGTCTGCGCTGCGAAGGTGATGGATTTCCTGCTGTCAAGTATGGCGACGTCCTGCGGCGTCGTAACGATCACCGCCCCGTCCGCCTTCGGTATCAGCTGGACGATGGACATGGCCTCGTCGCCTGTCCCGGGAGGCATATCTACTATCAGATAATCCAGTTCTCCCCATTCCACATCCTCTATGAACTGCCTTATGGCGCCTGATTTCATAGGTCCTCTCCACATCACTGCAGCATCCTTATCGGGAAGCAGGAAGCCCATGGACATCACGCTCAGCGAGGGCGGGACGGATATCGGTATAAGCTTGTTGTTCTCGTTGGCATAGAGCTTCTCATCCTCTATGCGGAACATCTTCGGTATGTTGGGGCCGGTTATGTCGATGTCCATGAGGCCGGTGCGGTATCCTTCCATGGAAAGGGCCATCGCAATGTTCGAGGATACCGTGCTCTTGCCGACGCCTCCCTTCCCGCTCATGACGATTATAACATGTTTGATCTTGGAAAGGCTGTCCCTAAGCTGGGTCTCGCTTTCGATGTCCTCTCCGCTCATCATTGGTTTTGGCATTTTGGCATTTCTCCTTCGACCGAATCGTTCAGTCCCGATATAGGGTTATCGGAACCACAAAACTCTCCATGTTTCGAAAATAGCATTCGAGGTCACTTTCGGGGACCCCCTATAATATTTTATAAACAAAGAGCGAGATGATAATAAAGGTCATAAAATGAGATGGGTCGCTTTTGATTCAAAGGATTATAAAAGAGGGAAAAGAACTGGCAAAGGGCACATAGAAACATCGTTCTTCACTCCATTGGAAGTAGGAGTAGCGTTCGACGATCCGGAAGAGTTCACTAGAGCTTATTTAAAGTCAACAGCAGAGCTGTCAAAAGAATTCGGCGTTGAAAAAGCCAGTTGCATCTACTCCTCCTCAATGCTAAAAGGTGAGCTGGGAAACAGTAAGGCAACCGCTTTCATTCAGAAGCTTATTGATTCCACCAGCAGACACGTGGAACATGTGCACTTTAGCTATATGGTGCTGTCTCCAAAATCTATTAAAGAAGTGATTGTTGGTGGCGAAAGATGTGCAAAATACCCTGTAAAAACAGAAGAGTTCCTGCGGAACCTTAGCCCCATGTTTTCATACATATCAGCATGGAATTACAGTAGGTATACGAAAGATGGGGACTATAAAATAATGATGGACGCGTTCACATCTAAGGAGACCACTGCCTGGAAAGAACTAAAGAGATCACATGAAGTTTCTATAGTAAGCCATGGTGATGAGGTAAATCCAATGATTTCCTACGCAGACAATGTTGCATTTTTAACGGATGCCAAATTGTACAGAGCCAATCTTAATCTGTCTTCACAAAACTTGGCATCAGTGTGGAATGGGGTTTTTGATGTCAGAAGCAACTACATAGATGGCTCTCGCATTCATAAGGTAAAATGGCTCAATGAGAATCATATCGATGTAAGGAAGTACATGCTTAAACCGACCGTTTTTTATATCGCAGATGATACTGAAGCCGAAGGTGTGAATAGTTTCATCGAAAAACCATCTGTTATAGAAAAAAAATCAAAAAGATTAATGGAACTACAACCCGTTGTCAATGCAATATCCTTTGCCGCGATAAATGGGTATTCGTTCAGGTTCTATGACCCATATCTGGATGAAAAGTATGTTAGCGACGGTGACATAGTTGTATACGCCGGGAATAGGTCAAAAGAACACACAGAACGACTTCAGGATCAATTCGAAATAAGCGTATACAAAGCGAAGGAGATTAAAAGGAAGTTAAATGGTTTGCATGACACATGAAAATAATAGAGTTACGATCGATAACAATGCCGATGTGGGACTGCTATCATGAAAGATAATGGGTTAATAATATAAAAAACATCCCCCGCCCCCCTTAAAAATGTGGTTCGGCATGGTATTTTGGAAAACGACCACTCCACGCCGGAAGTTTCTTCATTTAGGATGCTGCCGCACTCTCGGCGGCTTTGCGGGACAGCCTTCCTGCCTGACGATGAAGTTTTCTGCGTTCTCCAGCTCTCCAGCCAGACTTTGATAATTGGTCATATAGGCATTTAGTGATTTGGAAACAGCCAAAAGGGAGAAGTGCCCCCGTTCGAATACAGAGTAATGAAACAAGTTTCACACGACATGAGGATGGATGTCCAATATCATTCTGAACACATACTTGAGGAGGATCATACGCGCGGCAGTACCCTTAAATGCAGCACTGCCGATGTTTGTCAAGGATGTTCGATTACGATCTGGTCGATAAAGTTGTAGAGAGAATCGCGGATGAGTTCGACCCGAAGTTGATAATCATATTCGGTTCGGCGGCGAGAGGCGACGCCGATGAGAATAGCGATCTGGATATCCTTGTTGTAATGGACACAGATCTTTCCTACTACAGACGCGCCCCGGAAGTAAGGCGGAGGCTGCTCGGAATCCCTTTGGCCATGGACATCTTTGTGGCCACTCCGGAAGAGTTCCTTGAGTACAAAGATGACGATCGGTTCTTTATCAAATACATCGTGAGTACGGGGAAGGTTGCATACGAGTCCTGAACCCAAAGACCATCTCGAAAAGGTCTCGGTCGATCCGGAACATATGGCGCGAAATCGAGGTTCCAGGCAATAAGATCAGATACGGAGTCTGGCACATAAAACAATGGCGTAAGCGGGATGAACTCATGCTTTTCTGAACGTGTGCGTTCTGAATTTCGATATTGCTTTGAACACACATTCATGTTTGCGCAGCTTTTCTGCGAATATGTTTATAAGACGTAGAACGATTTGAGATAGGAGAGCGCATTGCGGCTCCGAAGGAACCGTGTTCTTGACGGGAACCACGCGGTTGCAATCAACGGGTAAGATCGATGACGATATTAATTCCGTCGACAACAACGGTTATCCGGATCTTGCAGGAAAGTTGCTGCATCAATATGCGCCTCCACCGGGCCGGTTCCGGGTCCGCTGAAAGGATGTTCGGCGGATCCGAACTTCCCAACTAACAGCATTTTTGACAAGAATGGAGGAATATTTGAACAAATATCCGTGCTGCCGGCGGATGCCGATACGGATAAATCCGAAAAAGACGTGATACCGGATATGCCCATAGGCGATCCCGGCGGAGGAAATTTCATTTACACAACGGAAGGGCTTCCGGAGTCCCTCTTCATGGCAACAGTTCCATGCAGGGATATCGGCTGCTCGCTGTCCTTCTACAGCGAACTGCTGGGAATGGAAACCGTTTACCAAAAAGAAAAAGAAGCGGTCGTCAAAAGGGGTGCCGCAGCGATATTTCTCAAAGTGTCAGACGTTGTCGGGATAGACACGGGGATATTCCTCGGAGTGGAGAATCCTTACGACCTCCACCGCCGGCTGATCGATGAAGGGGTGGTCTTTGTCAGGGATCCGGTAAGGGCGCCGATGGGAGTTCACACTTCGTTCAAAGACATCGACGGCAACATCATCCACGCGATAGAGATGAACGCCGTTCTCAAAATATGAGCAAGTGTTTTATTCGTGACCCTGTTTCCTTACGATATGAAGGTCATAGCCCTCAACGGCAGCCCGAGGCTCATAGGGAACACGAGCAACATCCTCCATGATGTGTCGGATGTGTTCGAAAAAGAAGGGATCGAGACGGAACACGTCCAGCTGTATTCCTCGAGGTTCACCGCATGCAATGACTGCAGGTCCTGCGAGATAAGGGGCGACGGGAGGTGCATAATCGAGGACGACGATCTTAACGATATAGTTGACATGATGAGATGCGCCGACGGGGTGATCCTGGCGTCCCCCTGCTATTATGGAACCTATTCATCGCAAATGAAGATATTCCTCGAAAGGACGGGAATGATCCTGGAGAAAGGGGACAAGGGGCTGAGGAGGAAGGTCGGGGGCGCCATAGTCGTGAATGCCCACGAGGGGGGAGCAATGACGTATTCTCAGCTTGTCTATTGGATGCTCAGGAACCAGATGATAGTATGCGGAGGCATGCCGGCGCCGGTGGTCACCGCCCTGAATTCTCCGCAGTACCAGAATGATAAAGAAGGGATGAAAGGGGTTGTCGGCCTCGCAAAGGAGATGGCGTGGACCATCTCCAAGCTCAACGGCCTTTGATCAGAAGAAATAGAACCCGCAGCCTTCGCTGACCGATATGCTTGCTACCGCGGCCATTCTCTCCAGAGGGCCGCTGTAGCGCCTGACCGCCATTTTTCCCTCTTCGGGAAGGGCTTTCGTCAGTATCTCTATCTCTTTAAGAAGCTCTTTGGCGTCTTCGGGGGTGTATCTCCTTCCGCTCTGCGCGCCTACGGGAACGGATGCAACGATCTTGCAGCCCTTCTTTTCCGCTATGGAAGGGAGGAGGCTGTCGCTCGGCCCGAATGTGCCTATGCACCCTCTTCCCTTGTCCCAGGACAGTTTGCATTTGAGGCACATCTCGTTCATCTCGTCGAATGAGAGCATATCCCAGCCGGTAAGGCGGTTCTCTTTTTTGGATGCCGCCAACACTTTCTCTTTATCGGAAGCGCCGACCTTGCTCATTTCTACCCAGCCGGTGCTGGTCCTTACAGCTTTGGGGCCGAGGAGTTTGATGTCGTCATCGTTCTTCAGCTTGTCCATGTAGACCGCGTCGGTCTCGGCGTTTATCCTGTTCCTTTTGAGGAAAGCCTCCCAGTCCCCCACGAGGGACTTGGCATCTTCGAGGGAAACGATGTCATCGTATCCCGCGAGTTTCTCCATTCCTTTGATGTCGTCTACGCGCACTTTGATGACATTCATTCTCAGTTCCCTGCAAAGCGCATTCTTAGCCTCTGTTTCGAATATTCCGATGCTGATCCCCATTTTTCATACCTTCTTTTTTGATATTTTGATAACATTGCAACACGCTTTCACACTTATATGTTCTCTTTACTAGATACTGTATGAGATCACGCCGTTCCGCTCACGACTCGTAGACAAGCTTTCTGTCGCGCAGCACCTCTTTCAAAAGTTCCTCTTTGATATGCGGGCTTTCGGAGACGATGTCTACTTCGGCCCCGAGGGCCTCTTTGAGATCGCCCATAAGACCGCTCAGCCCGATCAGGCTGCGGATGCGTCCCGGAAGGATATAGAAATCATAGTCGCTTTTTTCATCGTAATCCCCGCGGGCCCTGGAGCCGAACAGATATATCTTTTCGACCCCCCGCTTTTCGGCGATGGGTGCAACTATCCTGCAAAGTTCCTCAAAAGCGAGATCTTGCTCGGTATCCTCTGCACCCATGGATAAGATATCGGAGGAATTCCCTATAACGATTATTATTCGGCGTTCTTGGTTCGATGTGAGCGGGAACAGGTGCGGGCTGCGCCCGCACAGGTTCCGGCGCAAAGCAGAATGGGATTTGGGCAAAAGTATGAAAACAGCTAATACTATGAAGAGGTGAATGGCAGACATCAGGATCAGGAAGAGAAAGAGGATGAGAAGCAAGGAGATCAAAGCCTTCTCATCCGAGTTGGAAGAGATCCTTGGGGTTCCGGTGTTCACGGAGGATGACCCCGTTGACAGTGCGGAAAGCACCGATTTTGACCTATTGTTCGTAGGAAGCGACATTCTCGGCATAGTTTTGGACGGAAGACCCTTCCTGACGGTAAGGGGCGTGATCAGATACAAACCAACAAAAAGATACGTCACGGTGGACAGGGGGGCGGTCCCGTTCATAACCAACGGGGCGGACTGCATGGGGCCGGGGATAGTGGAGGCCGATGCGTCGATATCCGCAGGCGACCTTGTTTGGATAAGGGACGAGAAGAACAAGGTCCCTCTTGCAATCGGGATATCGGAAAGGAGCGGAGCGGAGCTCATGCGGAAGGGTCCGGGCAAGGCGGTAAAGAACATCCATAACGTTGGGGACAAGCTTTGGAAGACCGGGGAGTGACTGGATGTTCGGAAGAAAGAAGAAGGATGCTCAGAAAGAAAAGAAAGCGTTCGTCGATCTTAACGATTATAAGGCGCCCATGCACGCCCAGTCGGACGCCAAGATAAAGGTGGTCGAGGTCCTCTCGCACCGCGACCTGAAGGCGGTAACGGACATGGCATACCGCGGGAACATAATGGTATTGGACTTCTCGAGGTTCGCCGACGACGATTCGGTGAAAAGGGATATGGCGAGGCGCCTTCTGGAGATCGCCGTGGATCTGGAAGGGTCATTCACCGAGGTCTCCGGCAGCCTGATGATCCTAAGCCCCAGCGGCCTCAGCATCGACAAGCTCCGGATAACATACAGGGAGTGACCGGAATGTCCGAGGGATACAAGGTCATACACGATCCGGTCTACGGCAGCATAAGGGTGGATGAACCCTTTCTTGCGATACTCGACAGGCATGAGATGCAGAGGCTGAGGGCGGTGAAGCAGCTGGGGCACGGGAACATGGTGTTCCCCGGAGCTAATCACACGAGGTTCGAGCACTCCCTCGGCGTGTTCCATCTCGCAGGCAGGATGGCCGATGCCTTGGGCCTCTCCGAGGATGACGCCGCAGCAGTGAAGGCGGCGGGGCTCATGCACGATATTTGTCATACTCCATTTTCGCATACGGCCGAGGAACTGGTCGAGCATTTCACAGGCATGGGCCACATGGAGAGGGCGGGGAAACTGATCAAAGGAGAGATAAGGACCAATCAGGCCAGGGACGACGACCTTTTCGGCGGCATCCCGCCGATATCCGAGATGCTTGAGGAGAACGGGATATCTGCGGAAAGGGTATGCAGCCTGATAATGCACCCGGGTTCCACAGAAGAAAGCCTGGATGCTTTCAGCGGCGGGAAGAGGGCGGCTCATTTCTCGTCGAGGGATTTCATACACCAGATAATACACGGGCCGGTGGACGCGGACCAGATGGATTATCTCGTAAGGGATGCGCACTACACCGGCGTGGTCCACGGGAAAGTGGACATCGACAGGCTGATAGGGACCATGAGAGTCAATAATGATAGGATAGTGATAGAGAAGGGAGGGACGGCCGCCGCGGAAGGGCTGATGGTCGCCAGGTCCCTGATGTACTCCTCGATATATTACCACAAGACGGTCAGGATCATCAGGATGATGCTGATGAAATCCATCGAATCATCATCTATCGATGTG
>JAKQBQ010000155.1 GCA_029574055.1 Methanobacteriota archaeon | reverse complement strand
GTTGAACCCGGAGGACTGGTATGCCACGGTTGATGCGAAATACCTGTCGCATATGACCACGAACCCCTCCTCCACCCACTTCGATATCCTTTCCGTGTGTACGGCGCGGTCCGCCACGAACAGAAGGGCCTCCGCCTTCTGAGATATGCCTTTGACCTTCCCTTCTCTTATGAACATCCCTATCTCATCATGCGTCGGCTCTTGGGTCACCATTACTTTGTACCCTTCCCCCTTGAGCATGTTCTCCAGCAGCTCGCAGAGCGTGGATTTGCCGGCCCCGTCGATACCCTCTATAACAAGGAACGCCCCTTTCAGAAACTCACCGTCGAGAATGATATCATGTCCTGCTTTAATACCGCTTGCGTTTGACGACAGCCTTTCCAGCATTGTGTTCAGGGATTCGACGTCCTTTATGTATCTCTTGCAGAGGCGGGAGAGCTTCGCCCTGATCTCGATGTTGTGCTCAACCCCCAATGAAGACAGCTGAAGTTCCAGATCGTTCGCGATCGTCCCTCCCCTTCTGTCCCAGTCCGTCAGTATGACGGCTTTTCCTTTGCGGCCGGCGACATACTCGGCGGCCTTCAGCGGCCCGGCGGCCGATTGTATCAGGAATATGTCTCCCTTTATCCCTAACGCTTCCAGAGCCTTCTTGTCCCTGAGGCCTTCGGTGAGGATCACGTGGTCTTTTGAAAGTTCCCTGAGCTCTTCGATGACCTCTTCGATCTCTTCCAGGCGTTCGACATCATCCAATTACATCCCTCAGCTTTGAGATTATTGCTTCTGCATTTCCTCGAATGAGGACGGTTTTCTGCCTGTTCGTATGCCCTGAGATTATCGACGACGGGAAGCCTGTTGCTTCAAGGAACACCTCCTCCACTTCGGCGTTCGCCTTTCCGTCCAGCGGGGGCGACCTTACTTTTACGATCAGCCTTTTCCTCCAGCTGTCGATCCCCTCGATCCTGGACCTTCCGGATCTCGGCGATACCTGGACGTCCGCCTCCACTCCCGAATCGGTCACTCTGACAACATCTTCGACAAGCATCCTTTGTTGATATCCTATACATGGTTAACATTGTTTTCTTTGGGCGGAGGTTTTGTTCGACCCGAACCGATGGATGGGGTTCGTTCATTCACCGGTTTTTGACAGTTTGATCCTCTTTGATTCGAACGTGTCAAAAAGAATTGACCCAGCTAAAAACCCGCAGAGGACAATGAACACACATGCGAAGGATAGAGGGTACTCCAACATTTGCTGATAGAATATTGCTATAATAAAAACTCTAACTTGGTAATGTAAGGTATAACTTTTTGACGCCGGACGGTGACGATGTTTTGCAACAGGGACGATCTGGCATGTTGTCGTTCGTGACTCGGAGTAAAGGGATTGAAGGGTTTAAATAGTTATACCATATATGGTATATTCATGGGATGCGAACCTGATCAATGGGCGAGGGACTGGCTTGAGGAGCAGCGTAAAGCGGGGAATACCGGCCTGACCGTGGAGAAGAAGGGCGGGGTTCACTATCTGAAGTGGGCCACCACCGTGTGGGATAAGGAAGCGAAGAAGAGAAGGAAGGTCTCCGAGTACCGCGGAGTTCTCAATCCGGACGGCACCGTCACCCCTCCGAGGCCGATGCGCTCGCGCGTTGATATAACCGATGTTCGTGACAGCGGCAGCGCGAGGCTGCTTGCCAAGGCCGCGGAGAAGATAGCGGAGCCTCTGAAGAAGGCGTTTCCCAACGATCATCGGGAGATCGTCGAACTCGTTTTCGCCAGATGCCTGGGCAGAGGCGAGCTGAACAAATGCGGGCGGTGCTGGAACAGGCTGGAGGATGTGCTGGATCTACGCCCGAACACTTCTCCGAAGAGCCTATCGCAGACGCTGGAGCGGGTGGGCGCGGCGAGAGGCTCTCAGGACCTGTTCTTCAACAACATCGCGACGGAGGACGGGGAGATGGCTGTCGACATGTCCGTGATCTTCTCTAAAGCGAGAGGGGCGTTCATGAACAAATCCGGGTACAACCGCTTCGGACTCTCCTGTCCGCAGTTCAACCTGCTGGCGGTATGCGGCCTGGCCTCCGGCCGGCCGCAGTATATGAGAGTGGTGCCGGGCAACATCAAGGAGGGTTCCGCCGTAAGCATGCTGGACGAGTTCGACATACCGGAAGGTACGGTCCTGGTGATGGATCGTGGATATCATGATAGGAAGCTCCTTGACGCGATCCGGGAAAAGGACCTGGACTACATCGTCGCGGTCAAACGCAACTCGAAAGTGTATGATGTGACGGGTACGAAGGACGGGATATTCAGGTGGAGGGATTCCGCCGTGGCGTACGGCCGCAGTCGTCTCGGAGAAGAGGAATGGGCGTACCGCTTCGAGAACCTGGACAGCAGGAACGACGAGCTGGTGGACGCGCTGAAAGCAAGGGAGAGGGACCCGGACAGGGAACTGAAGATCGACAAAGCCGGCAATTTCGTCATCATAGCGTCGATGGAGGCCGACCCCAAGGAGATATACAGGCTGTACAAGGCGAGGAGCGAGATCGAGAATTTCTTCGATGCGGGGAAGAACGTCCTTTCGGCGGACAGGACGTACATGCATGACGACAACCATGTCATGGGCCATCTCTTCATAACGTTCGTAGCGATGCTGGTGCGTTTCGAGATAGCCAAGCTGCTGGATGATGCCGATCTTTCGGGATCCATGACCCCCGAGGACGTCCTCGATGTGTACGGGACCATGAAAATAATGGAAGGGAACGCGGATATGAGGCAGGTCGTCCCGAAGGACGTGAGGGACCTGGACGCGAAGCTGGGATTGTTCATGTACAGCACTCGGGACGATCGAGACAGGCTTGACGGAATCAAGAAGAATAGGGGGCGGAAGCCGAAGGCTCCCGCCGCCTCTTCATGAAGTTATACCCCAATTTACCGAGTTAGAGTAAAAACAGACACGATCAAAGGAGTGCCGTACACAATAATCCTTGTTTTATTCATTGCTCTGAATGCCTCTTTCCTGCATCCCGTATATTTCTCCTGCATGCGCCCCTGTACGTACAACAGTCCGACCCAGATCACTGTGACCGATACAGCGATGATTAGCATTGGATCCATGTTCAGCACCTATCCTCCGTCAAACGTATGCTTTTTATGAGCGGCTGAACTCCGCAACTTGCCTGCGGCGTCATGTCCTCGCCTTGTCTGCCTTGAACGTTTTGGGGTAGACGTAGGCGAACATGAATATGAACCACGCGGCTGCAATGATCGCTGTCACCCAAACTATCCAGATGCCGATCGTGAATGGCCGCAGATCCATCAGGAACATGAGAAATGAGAATATCACAAAGAATATCCCCACGCAGGAAGAGGCCAATCTGAGATCGTACTTGTCCTGTTCCTCCTTTGTCCTCGTTTTGTATCCGATCATCATCTTGCGATGCCCTACATATGTCAAAAGCCCTACTACCATGATCACCAGCGGAAAGATCAGCCACATCAGGGATCCCAGGCCGTGGTGCTCGTCCCATGAAGCAATGGCCACTGCGGCTACCGCCGCTCCCCAAATGAGACCGATGACAACAGCGCTTTTCACCCGCTCCCTGTACATCACGCCCTGGGCCGAACCCCACAACCAGCGCAGCTGCATCTCATCTCCTTCCGACCGTCCTGCCTTTCTCGATTCGAAAACATCGAACAGGATGACAAAGGCTATTACTCCGAAGCCAACGCTCCACATAGGCGCGACCAAGTACTCCCTCAGCTCCTGATGGAAGACAGCTGTTAAAAGAACGGAAACAATCAACGGGATGCAATAGGCTATCAGTTTCGCTTTGTTCATGATAGAAACTGCCTTTCTTCTGTGCTTTCCGTATTTCAATGTGGTATACAATGCCGCTGCGAACAGCACAAACAAGACGATCATGGCTATAGCCGAAACCACAAGAGGTTCCATGATGATCACTCCATCTTCGAAGTAAAGGACGCGTGTCCTTTACGATAAGTGCCAACGGATGCGTCATCCGGGTATTCAACAGCTCTTTCGCGTGCATCGTCCATGTTGCTCATTCTCCCTCTGTATTGCCGATTGCGACAGTTGATAGGCAATATGTGATATATATATATCATAATTTTTCGCCCCGTAAAGCCCCCTTCTATATGTTCAGAGTTCCCTAATTACTCTGAAAATACGGGGATCGCAGCAGACCTGATGACCCCAAAAAAACCGGACGTGAATAAAACCATATATCGACACGAAAATAGGGGTAGCAGATGTCAAAGAACTCCGACCAAATGACCTATGAGGATCTGGGCACCGTATACCGGATGGAGAAAAGCTCCCGCAGCCTGTCGGCTGTAAGAAGGGATCTTTATCCTGCAATGGCCCGCCTTATCGTATTGCTAAGGTCTGAGTACGAAAAGCATCTTTCCGCCGATCCCGATTCGATAATGTGCGAAGGGGCCAACCAGCACCGGAAAAAAGCGGCCTCCATGGCAAAGGAGATCACCGAGCTTAGGATGGAGAAGATCTCGTCCCTCGCCCTCCTCGGCGCAAGGGGCAGCCAGAACAAATTGGACAATCTCACTCCGGAAGAGCGTGAATACTATGATCATATTTTAGATATATCCAGAAGGCACCTGGGTATTGTGGACAAGCTCACCGGCAAACGGAAGTTCGACACTCCTCCGATCGTTCCGGACCCCGTGGTCGAGGAGAAGAAGCCTGAGCCTGCAGCGGCCGAGCCTGAGCCGGCTGAGGAAATAACAGAGGTCTTGCCGGATCCCCTCATGGAAGAGATGATCGAGGAACTGGCCGCCGAAGAGCCGGAGGATGAGTGGGCCATCGAACAGCTGCATGAAAAGCCCAAAGAGAAAGAACCGGAAGAGGAGATGGTGGTCATAAGGATCCTTGAGGACCTTCCGCCTTTCTCCGGCCCGGACAGGAATTACGACCTGTCCAAAGAAGACATAGTGAGAATGCCGAAGGCGATGGCTGTCGCGCTCATCAACAGGGAAAAAGCGGTCCTGTTCAGCCCCGGACCCTGATGGTCCTGGTGTCTCCCGGGAATTCGAGACAATCTATGCACAGTCTTTTGATCCCCGTCAATTCCGACACGGTATCTCTGGCAAGATCGGGCTCATTGTTGGTCTTGCTCAAATGTGCCAGGAATATTTGCCGGTTTTCTCTCATCGTCCTCTTTATCGCTCCGGCGCAATCCGTGTTGGACAGATGGCCCATGTCGCTGGCGATCAGATTCTTGAGGTATAGGGGGTAAGGGCCGTTGGCGAGCATCTTCTTGTCGTAATTCGATTCGATGACCGCCACATCGGCCTGCTTAAGCGCGTGCTCCACTTGGAATGTGAGCTTCCCCGTATCCGTGGCGACCAGAACGCTCCTCCCGCCGGCCTCCACAAAGAAGGCGTTCGGCTCGACGGCGTTGTGGGATGTGGGGAGGGGGGTGATGTTCATGCTTCCGACGCAGAAGGAACCCATGGTCTTTATTTCGGCGTACGCAACGTTGCCGATGTCGCTGTTCTCAAAAGTGGCCCTGTTGCACATGACGGGTATGTCGAACTTCCTGGAGACCGGGCCGGCCCCGCCGATGTGGTCGGTATGCTCATGGGTGATGAGAAGGGCTTTCAGCACCTTGCGGTCTACGCCTTCCTTTTCCATCAGCTCAATGGTCTTCTTGCAGCTGATGCCGGCGTCGATCATCACCGCCTCGTCCTCGAACTGGATGATGGCGCAGTTCCCATCGCTGCCGCTTGCAAGGACGTGTACCTCGAACATCTGCCTCAGATCTTCTTCTTGTAGATGTAGAATATTATGTCGGATCTGGACAGTATCCCCACCAGCACCCCTTTCTCAAGGACCGGCAGGCGGTTCACGTTCAGATTCGTCATCTTCTTCAGGGCGTAGACTATCTTCTCGTCGGGAGTCGTCGTAAGGACGCTTCTGGTCATTATCTCCTCTACCTTCGTCTCCGATATCGCCTTGATCGCGTCCGCAAGCGGGGCTATGTCTGTGATCCCGTCCATCGGCATGTTGAGAAGCGTGTACGGAGAATTCGGATCGGCGTCCAGCTTCTCCTGGTACTCGACTATCAGATCGAGTATGTCCTTCTCCGTGATTATGCCGATCACGTGGTTCCTGTTGTCAACCACCGGCGCGCCGGTCGTGTTGTCCACAGCCATTTTTATCGTTGCCCGTTTAACCGTGTCTGTCGGTTTGACGGTCAACACCTGAGTGGTCATTAGATCCCTTACCCTTAACTCTGTCATCGCTCCTGGTATGACCCCTGAAGATATAGGATTTGTGTTCGCGCCCGTCGTACCGCACAGATTTAAAAACAGACAGTTTTATCTATCATAATGTAATCAAGAGGCGCACGGGGCCTGTAGCTCAGCTAGGTAGAGCGATCGACTCTTAATCGATCGGCCAAGGGTTCGAATCCCTTCAGGCCCGCTTTCAAAAAACACGTTCTCCGGCCGGTGGCCGCGTTAAGTAATAAATCGGACGGATGCGTTGCACCCGTTGATGTCTAAGAAGGATGGGCGGGCCATGCTCCGGAAAGGAGAAGATCTGTTGCCGCTGAGAACACGCCTGGAGCTCAGGGATTGGTTGGCCGCCAACAGCACAACGGAATCATCGTGCTGGATACTCATAAGCGAAAAACCTAAGCCTGACACAATATTGTATTTAGAGGCTGTCGAAGAAGCCCTTTGCTTTGGGTGGATAGACGGCATGAGAAAAAAATACTCCGAGACCGAACTAGCTCAGCGGTTGACGCCGCGGAGGAAAAACGGGAACTGGACCGAATTGAATAAGGAGCGTGTGCGGCGTCTGGAAAAATTGGGTTTAATGACCGACGAAGGCCGGAAATGCCTTCCGGACATGTCGCCCGGGTCTTTCGAGATACATCCCCTTGTTCAACGGGCTTTGGAGGAGGACCCGGAAGTCTATGACAACTTCCTTGCATTTCCGGAACTGTATCGGCGCGTCAGGGTCGATACCATCCAAAAGGAACTGATATACAACCATCCCGATGTCTTCGAAAAAAGACTGCGGAAACTGATTGAGAATACCAAAAGCAACAAGATGTATGGAGAATGGCATGATGATGGACGCTTATTGGACTATTGACCTATAAGGATCATGCGTGGCACCATCTCATCAAAACTTCGAACGGGTTAAAACGTGATCCTGTAATCTATTAATCCGCGCAGGATATGTGGCAGTTTTCGGTCATGTCCACAGAATTACGCCGGATTGTCACCCCTGTCAAACTCGGTCAGGCTCACAAACGCGACAGAACGCACGTCGGCTGCTGTGCCGCCGCAGTTGCGGCGCATATTACGAATCCCTTCAGGCCCGCCTTACATAAATCGTGCTGTATGGCTGATATTTTCTGATCTATAATGTCCACAAACAACAACCAAACATAAGGATTGGAAAAGAGTGTAGCGTCTCACCTTTACGGCGAGATACTACTGCTCTTAACATTGAGTATGCAATATTTAACTGTTCACACGCATAAATGACCAAGTCAACAGTGGCAATCTGAATCTCAAGAAAATCAGAGTGGATGAGAACAACGGTCGACGATGGCCTACAGTTGCTTTCTCCTCACCCGATCTATAGTAAAGGTATGAGTTATTTAGCTTTTTTTGAGAGACAGAATATCAAACAAAGTCAGAAATGAGGATAAAAAGAAGATGATCAGGAGGGGAAGCAGTGACGCAAGACGCTGAGCCGAACTCAGCAAACGTCGGATCCCTCAAGATCAAAGCATAGCAGGCAAATCAGATACATATATCTGTGTGTCCAAGTGCGCATGAAATCAAAAAAAGAGCAAACGGGAGTGACTCTACCGTCAAACCCGAAGCAAACCATAACAGGACAACAAAGTATATAAAATGACCGAGACCAAGGTCCTGTTTTGATTTGAGTGGAAACAGGTGCGGGCTGCGCCCGCAGTGAAGACACCTCACACACCTCTTCCGTACATGTCGGTGTTCTCCTGCGCGCTTACCAGATAGCACATGGAT
>JAKQBQ010000152.1 GCA_029574055.1 Methanobacteriota archaeon | reverse complement strand
TATCTTTCCATGCCTATTGCGTCGAGCTTATGATCGCCGATACCAAAAAGTACCGCGACCATCCCATCGGTCCCCTCCTTCGGCCTCATCTTCTCGATCGCCCGCCCTATCTGCCTTTCGCCTGCCGCATAGAGGATCGTTTCGGTCAGTATGGTCTTTGACCGGTTGGTACCGTTGGCGAATGCTCTTTCGGCGTGCATCACGGCAGAGACGATATGATCCCTGCCGCAGACCATTTTTGGATCCAGCAGGACCACGTCCCCTCCGAGTTTTATGAAATGATCGACTATCTCATCGAACCCGGCGCTCCCTTTGATGCCGATGACCTGAACATCCATGCCCCTGAATCCTCTCTTATCCTTTAACCCTAACTGATGGGGTCTCGACAAACCTTTATCAAATGGATACTTGTACGGTCAATAGGAATCACATGTCAGATGAATGGGTGAGGATCGCTGCCCCGGCTACCACTTCGAACATAGGCCCGGGATTCGACACGTTCGGGCTTGCCATGAGCGAGCCCTGCGACATTATAGAGGGAAGAAAGATCGATTCGGGATTCAAGATCGCGGAGGTCTCCGGACCGGGTTCGGATAAGATACCCAAGGATCCGAAGATCAACTCCGTTACGATCGCGGCGGAACAGGTCCTGAAAAGATGCGGTGCAGATTTCGGCATAGAGCTGAGGATCAAGAAGGGCATCAGGCCGTGCAGCGGCATGGGGTCGTCGGGAGCCAGCGCCGCCGGGGGGGCAGTGCTTGCCAACATCCTCTGCGGAGAGAAGCTCAGCCCCACTCAGATGATACTCTGCGCCGCCCATGCGGAGGACGTCATCTCCGGCGGGCTGCATGCCGATAACGTTTCCCCCTGCATTCTGGGCGGATTCACTGTGATAAGGTCGTATGAGCCCTTCGATGTCATAAGGATAGAGCCCCCAAAGAACCTCGGCATGGTTGTGGCCCTGCCGGATATCATGGTGGCCACATCGGACGCAAGGAAAGTGCTTCCCCATGAGGTCTCGATAAAGGACCTTGTGTTCCATGTAGGGAACGCTTCGACGATGGTCTACGGCATGATGACCGGCGACCTCGGGATCATAAGCAGGTCGGTAAAGGACGCTGTCTTCGAACCCGCGAGGGCAAGGCTCGTACCCTTCCTGAAAGAGGCGGAGAAAGAGGCGGTATCCAACGGCGCGCTGGTATCCTTCCTCGGAGGCTCCGGCCCGTGCATAATGTCCTTCTACGATTCAAACACCAATATCGGCGGCGCTATAGCCGAGAAAGTGAAGGCGGTTTACACCGACAATGGCATAAAATGCGACACCTGGGTCACTAAGCCCGGAGTCGGCTGCAAGAGGATTTGATATGGCGGAACACAAGGTCATATGCTGGGATTGCGGTGCGGAAGTGAAGGATCCGTACGTCAACAACTGCCCCAAGTGCAAGGGGCTTTTGACTGTAAAGATGGACCTGGAACCTGTGAAGGAAATGAGGCCGGAAGACCTCAGAAAAGAGAAGATCGGCGTTTGGAGATATGCTCCGTTCATGCCCGCCGATCCTGCGCAGAAGGTCTCGATCCAAGAGGGCGGCACCCCCCTTTACAGGACCGACAGACTAGCGGAAGCCGTCGGCATATCAGAGGTGCATGTTAAATTCGAGGGACTCAACCCCACCGGCTCCTTCAAGGACAGGGGAATGACCATCGGCGTCTCCCATGCGAAAGAGCTTGGGGCGAAGGTCGTAGGGTGCGCTTCGACCGGGAACACCTCCGCTTCACTTGCGGCATACGCAGCAAAAGCGGACATGGAATGCGCCGTGTTCCTTCCCAAAGGGAAGGTAGCTGCGGGCAAGCTCGCCCAGGCGCTGTTCTACGGCGCTAAGGTACTCTCCATCGACGGGAACTTCGACGATGCGCTGGAACTCGCTATGAAGACAGCCGAGGAAAGAAAACTGTATCTCCTCAATTCAATCAACCCCTACAGGCCGGAAGGCCAGAAGTCCGTTCTTTTCGAGATAATGGATCAACTTGATTACGACGTCCCGGATAGGATAATACTCCCCGTAGGCAACGCGGGGAACATATCGGCTGTGTACAAAGCCATACAGGAGCTGAAAGAAGTGGGATGGATCGACAAGGTGCCCATGCTCACCGGCATACAGGCAGTTGGGTCGTCTCCTATCGCAAAGGCATTTGCCGAAGGGAGGGATGATTTCGTACCCGTGCTCGATCCGGAGACGGTCGCGACCGCCATACGCATAGGGAACCCCGTGAGCGGCAGGAAGGCGCTTCGTGCGATCTATGATACCAAAGGATTCTCCACCACCGTCACCGATCAGGAGATAGTGAGCGCGCAGCAGCTGCTCGGAAAGAAGGAGGGAGTCTGCGTGGAGCCGGCATCCGCCGCATCCGTGGCTGGGCTCAAGAAGCTTCTTGAGATGGGC
>JAKQBQ010000096.1 GCA_029574055.1 Methanobacteriota archaeon | reverse complement strand
CGTTCACATGCCTGTAAAGGCCCGCTTCGTCCTCGTAAGGTTCGGGAAGCTCCATCGGTTTCTTCATCCTGACCTCTTCCGGGATGTCCGCTATAAGATCCTCGATCGATCCGGCCCCGATATACTTCAGCATTTCCTCCTGAACTTCAGGCACCGAATTCGGAATATAAGGGTAAACCCTCTTCCCCATCTCCTATCCCTCCAAATCTAGAATTTTTTACTGTTCATCTTTTTACAAATCTTTATGTTCTATGTCTTTTCTGCCTGACAATCCTCCGTTTAACCAAAACGGCGATTAGACGTGCCAGATACGATGTGATCGGTTGGCGTTCGCACCGGAGGCGTATAAATGATACGTCGAGGATCGAACGCCGGCCGGTCACGAAGCAGATGGCGCGTATAATCGCCGTTTTAAGCTATGCCGCCGCCATCGACAACAAGACTCGACCCAGTCACCCATGGTGCCATATCGCTGCAAAGGAAGAACACACACATCGCAACGTCCAACGGCCTGCCCAACCTTGCCATCGGCCGCTTCGCGCACTCTTCCTTGTACTTCTCGTCGTACACTCCGCCGAGCTGTTCGCACTCGCTCTTCAGCATGGGTGTGTCTATGTCACCCGGGCAGACACAGTTCACATTTATATTGTCGGGACCATGGTCGATAGCCATCGCCCTTGTCATGTTCCAGACTCCGCCCTTCGCGGCGCAGTAGGAGACGGCGTGGTCTCCGCCCTTGAGTGCCCATCCCGAACCGATATTCACGATCTTTCCTCCGCCGGCCTTCTTCATGTAGGGGACAACGTGTTTGCTCATCAGGAACACGCTCTTGAGGGTCACATTCAGTGCGAGGTCCCAGTCCTCCTCTGAAAGTGTTTCCACTGTGCGGCGGCGGGCAACACCCGCGCAATTGACAAGTATGTCGATCCTGCCGAATTTTTCTGCAACGGTGTCAGCAAGAGCTTTGCAGTCGGATTCCTTTGTGACATCGCATTTGATAAAAACAGCATTGTTTCCTGCAGAGAGTATTTCGCTCCGGACGCATTCTGCACGTTCTTCGTTGATGTCAGCCATCACGACGTTTACTCCCGCATCAGCAAAAAACTTCGCGATGCCGGCGCCTATGCCCGATGCGGCACCCGTGACGACCGCGGTCTTGCCCTTCATATTACAGAGTTTATTGAGATCCAGCACATAGATCACTCCTCTAATATATATGAAAATTTCCTGCTATGGTATACAATGAATACAAGTTTTGATCCTTTTATATATGATACTTATTTTTATGTCAAGCATTTTGCTTGCACAATAAGGTACGACTGTATATATTGTTATCATACGGAAATCAAGCGGGGATGATCAAATGGTGAGAAACAACACTCACGGGAAAACATCGGCAGATCTTGTGTACAAAGGGATCCGCAGAGGCATTTTTGACAAGACTCTGAAAAGCGGGCAGAGGCTGCCCGAGATCTCCATTGCCAAAGAGTACAACGTCAGCAGGACCCCGGTAAGGGAAGCGCTGAGAAGGCTGGAGAACGAGGGGCTTGTCCAGATCGTGCCCGGATGGGGCGCCTGCCTGGTCTCCCCTACAAAACAGGAGATAATAGACACCTACGAAGTCAGGGGCTACCTTGAGGTAATGGCCATCAGAAAGACATCGCACATAATTACCCCTCTTCAGATCTGCATGCTCCAGGAACAGATAGACAACGAAAGAAAGGCCTTTGAGGAAAAGGACCTTGAGCTGTACATGAACGTAAACGACGCATTCCACCAGATCATTGCCGATTCTTCAGGCAACAGGACGCTGGCGGCATATGTGAAGAATATCCTTTCAAGGACCTATGTCCAGACGATATTCTTCGAATCATTCTTCAACTTCGCGGACAACCCAAGCCTCGAAGAGCACATCCTGCTCCTTGAAGCCCTCAAGGAGCACGACGAAGCCAAATGCGTTAGATTGATGGAGGAACACATCAGGCTTGCGATGGAGGCACTGCAGAAATAAGAGCAGCTGAGCCGTTGCTGAGCAATAGCGGAGCGATCGTAAGTTCCAAAAGACAGGGGCGGGGAATTGCGGCGTGGATCATGCCGCGGAGAATTCGCGTCCTTCGGCTGCCGGGGAATTTGCTCGCTTCGCATCGCGGAGAATTTGCCTGACTTCGTCAGGCGGAGAATTCAAGATTTATGATCTAAGGGCCAATTCACCACTGAATGGTCCATTCAGCAAATTCTCCGGCGGACGACCTCGCCGCCAGCTTTGCTAAGTTAGCGCCACGAGATGCCCCAATTGCAGTAATTGGGATCTAGAGCAAGTGATAACGACGCAACGCGCAGCGGAGCCTTCCGAAGGCGTATTGGACATACGTCGAAGGAAGGCTCCGCAAGTTTTGCTAAGTTAGCGCTGCTATAGATCCCAATTACTAGAAGGCGTCTTTACCTTTGGCAGTAATAAACGCATCGATCGGATTGACGTTCTTCTCTTTGTGCGTCTGTCTCCATGTCTTGATAGGCATGCCCCAGATCTTGATGAAACCTACCGATGCTGACTGGTCGAATATGTCTCCTGCTGAGTATGTCGCAAGGGCCTTACTGTAGACGGAAGAGTCAGACTTCATTCCGTTGACGATCCCGTTGCCTTTGTAGAACTTCATCCTCACAGTGCCGTTGACGACCTTCTGCGTGGTGTCCATGAATGCCTGCACCGCTTCCATCAGGGGAGAGAACCAGTATCCTTCGTATGCCATCTCCGCGAACCTTACCTCAAGTTCCTTTTTGGTCTTGAGAGTGTCCTTTAAGAGGGTGATGGTCTCGAGCTTCTTGTGGGCTTCCATCAGTGCGAGGGCGCCGGGGCACTCGTAAACTTCGCGGCTCTTGAATCCGACGAGCCTGTCTTCGACCATGTCGATCCTTCCAAACCCGGCTTTTCCGGCGGTCTTGTTCATAAAGTCTATCAGTTCGATGCTCCCCATCTTCTCTCCGTTTATCGCTACGGGGATACCGGCCTCGTATGTGATCTCGATTGTTACCTCTTCGTCGGGAGCTTCCTTGGGATCTGCTGTTAGAGCGTATGCATCCTTGGGAGGTTCGTTCCAGGGATCTTCGAGAATGCCGCACTCTATCGAACGGCCCCAGAGGTTGTCGTCGAGGCTGT
>JAKQBQ010000094.1 GCA_029574055.1 Methanobacteriota archaeon | reverse complement strand
GACCAATATTATCGCTTAGGTATACGCAAGCGGCGTGTCCGCGTCGGCAATGCCGCCGTATGGGTCAAGCTGCCCGTACATCACGTTTATTCCCGAGTCGTTCCCGGAGAACACCCATCCATCTATTATCAGGGGAGGGGTCATGGCGAAGTCCATCACTTCGGAATCCGGAGTGTATTCTCCGATTATGCTGCCGTCAAGGGACAGAGAATAAAGAGGCTCGCCGCGGGTGTAGCTTTGAAGGAATATCGTATCGCCGTTGACAAGCACCATCGGGGCTCTTTCCGCTATGAAGAGGTCGTTCAGCAGTTCGTAGTTCCCTTTCGTGTCCATCCTGAACAGGCCTTTGGATGATGTAAAATAGATGCCTTTGAACTCTTCGTTCTCAACGGGCAGGACATAATTGGGCAGCAGTCCGAACTCTTCCATTATCAACGCTCTTTTTGAAAGGCTGCTCCCGTCGAATTCGTATATCCCGAGGCCTCCTATCATGGAGCTCATCCCTCTTCCGTCGGAAACTCCGAACATCAGCACATACTTCCCGTCCTCTTCGAACACAGATATCTGCTGAACAGAACCGAACTCCCTTCCCGACACTGTTCTTGTGTAGATCAATTCCTGATCGATTATGCTGCCGGTGACCTTATTGAAGATGTACAACGTCCCGTTCAGCACCCCTGCGAATATGTAATCATCATAGACCGTATGGGAGAAGAAATACGCCGCGCCCCCCATCTGGCTTGACCATATGAGATTGAGATCGAGGTCGAAGCAGTACATCATGCCGTTGCAAGCGCCGACATATATCACCCCGGAATCATACACAAGGGAGCCGGGGCCGTTGTTGAAGTTCGTTCCGGTGAGGGTCCCGGCCACGTTCGGCATGGCGCCCTGCCGTTCCTCTATGTTCAGACTGCTGTAGGGCTTGTTGCCGAGGGTCGTGACGTTCTCTTTGTTGTCCCCCGGGCCCGCGACCAAGGGGATCTTGAAGATATACCCGTGAGATGTGGGTATGTAAATGTATCCTCCGACTATTGCGGGAGAGGCAAGCTCATAATACATGACCGAAGGATAAGTGAATTCCCATACCTTTTCCCCTTCCATTGTGTAGCATACGACCGTCGATTGCGCCGGTGCGGAACTCGCACCGTACTTTACAAAGACATGGCCTTGAGCCGACAGCACCGCGGCGTAAGCACCTTTACCTTCAATCTCGGCGGTCCACATCGCCTGTGCCGGTTCGTCGGAAAGGGCTGCATCCTGCGCCCCGGTCTGATGAGAGTCCCCTCTTATCATTGTCCAAGACGACTGATGCTCGGGTGTTTCCACGGGCGCGATTCCATCGGGGTAGAACCCTACTGCAAGCGACTCGCCGGCGTATGGTGCGGATATATCCGTTATCTTCACCCATTCCCCGCTGCCGGTGTCCCATTTGAAGGGAACCCAATGAGAAACGGCCTTGACCCCTGTGGTGCCTGATTTGCTGAGGCTCCCTCCGGTGGAAGATGCCCCTATTGTCGTCTCGGTGATCCCGTTGATCGTTATCTTGCCTGCCGACGAGATGTAATCCAACCCGCTGTCGGCAGCGGATCTTCGAAGGATGTCATCGATCGATCCCATGCCGCTTGCGTCGGACCAGATCGTCTCTCCGTTGCCCATATCGAAAAGTACCTTCTCCCCGGGGCTGTCGGCATCGGTTTCGGTGGAGACAAAAAAGGCTCCGAACACGAACAATGCCGCAACGGCGAGCAATACTGCTTTTTTTACATTTTTTCTGATATTGATCCCTCTCAGTCGTTGAAATTAAGGTATTTTGTGAAAATGAGGTAATCCTCATAGTTGCTCCCAACGTATTTCGGCATCTCTTCGTCAGTGAAAACGTCCGGATGCAGTATGCGTGCGGTTATCTCCATCAGCTGAACGAACCTTGGAGTGGGGGTCTGGGACATGTCGCCCGCTGCACCGCATATCATGTATATCTCCCCGCTCTTGTACGCGTCGGTGGATCTC
>JAKQBQ010000093.1 GCA_029574055.1 Methanobacteriota archaeon | reverse complement strand
ATTATAACGTTCCTTATGAGTTCCTGGGTCTCCTGCGGCGTCCTTATGGTGTTCACAAGATATATATCGCAGCTTGAAAGGTAGTCCGAGAAGAACTTCGATCTTATCTTCTCTTTGTGTGCGTTCCAGATTATCTGATGTGGGTTGCACAGGTCGTTCTTCAGCAGATATTCCAGCCCTTCTTCGGGAGACATGGATCTTATCGCAACGGGATCGTTATAATCGCGCTTGAGGAAGAATATGTGCCTGATCTTGGTCATTGAGATCACTGAGGACTCTCCCGCGACCCATCTTATGTTGGCTATCCCTCTCCCCATGTTGTCGAATCGGACATGGCTCACGAGGGGCTTGTACTCCTCCCATACATCGCCGATGTCCGCATCGATGTAGCAGTTCTTCTCCGAAGCATGGGCGATCGGCCGGCCGTTCCCCAATTTAACGAAATACCAATCGTCCGATATCAGATGGGCGTTGCTCATCCTCAGAAGGCCCCAGGATTGGGTGGTCTTGCCCGTCTTGGAAGGTGCTATGAGGGTAACTCCTTTCCCGTCGATATCCAGCACTGCGCCGTGAACCGAATACGTATCGTGCGCTTCTTCAAGGATGCTCCCGGATATCCCGAGGGCTATGCTCTTTATCCACCCGTAATAATCGAAATTGAAGAGGAAGGCGATGTTGTTGGAAGGTTCGAAGAGGAACCTCATCCCGCTGGAGGGGTCGATCAGCGAATAAATCTTCACATGGGCCCTTATGTCCTCGGACATCGAATAGAAGTTATCCCCCCACATCTTCAGATGCTCCCTGTCCTCAGTCAGGAATTCCACGCAAAGCCCGAATATGTTCGCTTTGGAAGAGAAGGATTTGAGGCTTTTGTACTTCGAGCGCAGCTCTGCGGCGGTGTCGATATCGATGATCTCAACTTCGTAACTCATGTGCTCCCGTCAGTGATGGAGGTATAGATATTTACTGAGTTTGATTGGAAATGGGATATTACGGTCAGAAAACGTGCCATGCCCAAAGAAATTTCATATATAGCTGCAACGTTCATGATAATACAGCATCAGTAAAGACGATGCAGAAGGGATGGATGAATGACAAACAAAGCGATAATTTATTCTTCGACAACAGGCAAGACCAGGAAAATAGCCGAGTATACCGCAAGGGAGCTGAAAGCGGATGTTTTCGACCTTAAGAAACAAACGGTGATCAACCTCTCTGAGTACAGCCACATAATATTCGGTACCGGGATCCATGCGGGCAAGCCGTACAAAGCAATAGTAACATTCCTGGAGAACAACGAAGACCAGCTCTCGAACAAAAAGAAGTCCCTTTTCCTCTCATGCATGTACAAAGAGCAGAAAGGCGAGGATCAGCTGGCGAAGGTCTCCGGGGATCTTGGGATCAACGATGCTTTCTTCTTTGCCGGAAAGGGCGAAAAGAACGACGAAGGTCTGGATATTTCGGTTGACGACTTCATAAAAGAGATGCGGAGAAGATGAGCATCGAATTCACCTATGCGCTGATGGCCGCATATGCCGTACTGAACTGCATCTCATTTGCGTTGTTCGGGATCGATAAAAGGAAGGCTGTGAGGGGCACATACAGGATCAAGGAGTCCACGCTGTTGGCGGCGGGGCTCGTCGGCCCCTTCGGTGCAACGACCGGCATGGAAGTGTTCAGGCACAAGACGAAAAAGCCCAAATTCAAAGTTATCTACGTATTCCTGCTGGCACATTTGATAGTGCTCGCCTTCCTCGTATCGGATCTCAGGTTCTGATGCCGTTGTTTCCGACAGAAATATCGGCATCCTCCCTTCCCAGCAGCAGGACCCTGCTGTCCGGCCTTTCCCTGATCACCGACATCCCCACCGCATCTCCCAATTGAGAAGAGAAGTCCTTCATCTCTTCGAATGACGGCATCGAAGTAAGCGATAGCCGCTGTCGGGACGCGCCTACGAAAACATATCCTTTCGGCTCGATAAGGTCCGGATCCCCTCTTTTATCCAGCTTCCCGTATTCGTCCACCCATCCGAAATTGAGGTCTTTCACCAAGGTGTGCCTTATCACGGTGCGCGTATCAAGCGAGGGGAGGAGGTCGAGGGTCTTCATTATCTTCTCCCAGCCGTCCTTCATCTTCGGTCTGCATACTCTTTTGTAAACCTCTTCGTTGGGAGCGGCGATGGTGACGTAAAGCTGCGTCGGCATATTCTCAAGGGACTCCAATCTCTCCGGATAGGTCCCGTTGGTCACGAGGAAAGTGGTCATGCTGCGCCTGCGGCATTCTTTTATGAATTCCGAAAGGTACGGATATGTTATCGGTTCTCCCGCTAGGGATATCGCGACCTGATTCGGGTTGGAAGCCTCTTCGAACATCTTCTTCGAACATCTCGCGTCTCCCTTGAATCCCGATATGAGGAGCCTCTGATGTGCTATCAACGAATCAAGCATCTCCTTTGGTTCGGCCCACTCCTTCACTTCGAAGTCCCTCTCCTGCACCCTCCAGCAGAAGCTGCAGCAATGGCTGCATTCGTTGATGGCGGGGGTCATTTGAAGGCATCGGTGGCTCTCTATCCCATAGAAGTCCTGTTTGTAGCAGTGGCGCCCGTGTATCAGGCTCTCTTTGAGCCAGTGGCACAGCTTCACTGCCGCATGATCGTTATAGAGGCGGTATTGCTGTTTGATCAGTAACTCCCTGTATGCTTCGTCCATAGAGACCCTCAAAAATCGAACAGTTTGCTTTGCGGCCTTTTGCCTCCCGTTTCGGGGGATGGCTTTGCGCCGTCATCCGCCTGGCTCTTTGCATCCGTATCCCAATCTTCCGGGGCGGCGGGAGCATCGCAGGCGGCGTCTGCCTTGGCCTTTTGGATCAGGGAAGCGCTTTGCTGCATCGCTTCCTGCATTGTGTCCTTCACTATCTTCGAATCCACTTTCGCATCGAGGATCATACCTATCTCCTCAGGTTCGAGGCCGACCTCCCTTACAAGCATCACCCTGATGCCCGGGTCATT
>JAKQBQ010000082.1 GCA_029574055.1 Methanobacteriota archaeon | reverse complement strand
CAGCCGTTCTTCCTCATGGTCGTGTTCACCCTGTTCTTCGGAAAGCTCGCAAAGATCCCCTCGGACGGCATACCGTACCCGATCTTCAATTACACGGCCATGATTGCATGGACCTATTTCGCAGGCGCCATCAGCACGTCTTCGAACAGCATCGTGGGGTCCGGAAGTCTCATCTCCAAGGTCTACTTCCCCCGCGTCATAATCCCCCTTACCTCCGTACTAGCCGGGCTCCTGGACTTTTCCCTGGCCTTCATCGTGCTTCTCGGGATGATGCTGTACTACCATATCCACCCGACCCTCCTGGTTCTTGTCCTGCCGGGGCTCGTCATACTCATGATGCTTACGGCAAGCGGCGTGGGGATGCTGCTCGCAGCACTCAACGCCAAATACCGCGACATCAGGTACACGATCCCCTTCCTGGTCCAGTTCTGGATGTTCGCCACGCCCATCGTATACCCTGCCTCCATGATACCGGAACGGTACCGCATGCTCTATGCACTCAACCCCATGACCGGCGTGATAGAAGGTTTCCGGTCTGTCCTGCTCGGGAGGACCGTCTTCCCCAGCGAAATGGTCATGATATCTATAGTCATCAGTCTGGGACTTTTTATTCTCGGCCTGACCTACTTCAAACAGGTCGAGCGATACTTCGCCGACGTCATCTGATCATGAGCGCCCCCATCATTCAGGTCAAAGGCCTTTCCAAGCAGTACCATATCGGCATCAGGGAAAAAGCCAACAGGACCTTCAGGGAAGCTTTAACCGACGCATTCACGGCCCCTGTGCGGAACCTCAGGAACCTCAGACGTCTCACCAGGTTTGAGGACGACAGCCCCGATATCATCTGGGCACTCAGGGATGTCTCCTTCGATGTCCATCCCGGTGAGGTCGTTGGTATCATAGGGAGGAACGGCGCAGGCAAGAGCACCCTGCTCAAGGTACTCACACGCATCACCGAACCCACATCCGGAGAGATAAAGCTCTATGGGCGTGTGGCAAGTCTTCTGGAAGTCGGAACAGGCTTCCATCCCGAATTGACAGGGAGAGAGAACATCTATCTCAACGGAACCATTCTTGGAATGCGGAAGCACGAGATCGACCGCAAGTTCGACGAGATCGTTGACTTCAGCGAGATCGAGAAATTCCTCGACACACCGGTGAAGAGGTACTCGAGCGGCATGTACGTGCGGCTCGCTTTTGCCGTGGCTGCCCATCTGGAACCGGAGATCCTCCTCGTGGATGAAGTGCTGGCAGTCGGTGACGCTGCGTTCCAGCGCAAATGCATCGGCAAGATGGGTGATGTGGCCAGGGAGGGGAGGACAGTCCTGTTTGTCAGCCACAACATGCATGCAATAAAGAATCTATGTACGAAAAGCGTCCTTTTGGATCAGGGATTAGTTACCTATTCCGGCCCGGTTGCTGAAGCGGTGGAAAAGTATCTCCAAAATGTTTCGCCTGACCTTTCCGGGGATACCGTCGCCCAATTCATCAGGTCACTTCCCAAGGACAACGTATTTCGCTATTGCGGCATATCACTCACTCAAGACGACGTACCGGTACATCAGGTCGACAACAGCAAGCCACTTCACATAACGGTGGATTATGAAGTAATGCAGAAGACAAGGGGACTTCGCATCTATTTCGACCTCTGTGACATAGAAGGCACACTGCTGTTCAGAAGCTTCAACGACGAAAACGAGGACTCTATCCCCCTCGTTGAACCGGGCAGATATAGATCCACAGCCATAATCCCCGGGGATTTTCTGTCGCCGATCACGTATCAGATAATTGTGCGGGCAACCATATTCAACGTAAGGACGTTCGAACCCAAGGCAGGAATCATATTGAAGATAGGTGTTGAAAGGCTCGGCCGCGCCAATAAGGCATACTTCTCGGAACCGTTGAGGGGAAAGATCTCACCGTCAATCGATTGGGTAACCACCAGACGAAACGACTGAACTTATTATGTTCTTCATTAAAAAAAAGATCGGGAATCGAGATGTATTTGAAAGGAACTGCTTTGTTCTCGAATCAAAGCTCGAGTTGTCGAGGTACTTTGGCTTCAATCACCCCGAGCGGATCATCGAGGATGACCTCGATGAAGAACATTACCCGGAAGATATCAATGGGCGGAGGAGAAACGACGCGGAAGTCCTCTCTCTTATCGCTGCGAATACATCGAATGGATGCATGTTGGATATAGGAACCCACTTGGGGCGGAGTGCCGCCCGGATGGCTGTTAATGGCCCTAAAGCCACCGTCTATACCGTGAACGTCCATCCCGACGATTTCGACAAAGCCGGGGTCTTGACTACAGAAAGATTGTCCCTGAGTCAGATTGGATCATTCTATCGAGAGCACCATCTCTCCAATATTATCCAGGAGTATGCGAACACCCTCAACTGGAACATGCCTGCATACATACATGGTATCTCTCTCCTGTATGTCGATGGGTGCCACGATGCGCATGCCGTGTATTCCGACACCAAACTGACCATTAACAGGGTACTCCCCGGCGGCTTTATCCTGTGGCATGATTTCAGTCCCATATATCGAAAGAATTTTCATTGGATAGATGCATGCATGAAAGGCATCGAACGCCTGTACGATGAAAGGATCCTCACAGGCCCGATTTTCAACGTGAAGAACTCATGGATAGGGATCTGGAAAAAACCTTCATGAAGATCCTTCAGACATCAGCGACGCTGTTCCTCTACAAGATACATGAGGCCGGCTATGGAGAATAAGATCCGGCTCGGACTCATCATGCACCCGAAGCGCTTTATCCTGAATCAGTTCATGAGCGCTACGACTCCCTATCTCATCCGCGGTATAGTCCAGCGCTTTGCCTGCGAAATAATCACCAACCAGCAGGAATACGACGGGCTTTACGATAAAGTGGACGTGCTCTTATCCCTGGAGCCGCAATTCGCCGCACCGGTCATCTCGTGGAAAAGAGGCCTCTTCAGAACAAAGAAGCCCAAGCTGAGCTATGTTCTCTGCAGTGATCCGCACATCCTGAAATGGAGGGAGGACTACTTCCTTGATAATGAAATCTCTTTCATGCTCGCGCTGTACCGTGCTCCGACACAATACCATTTCCGCAAGATACCGGGGGAAAAGATCGTTCACTTTCCGTGGTGTGTCCCTGACCAGTTCATTGCTTCCGAACCTGTAATCAACCATGCCCAGGATACCATCTGCTGTTTCGGCGGATCAAAATCCGCAGCCTATGAACTGAGGAACTGGTGCAAGGGCTTTCCTTTCGTGAACGCCTCGTCGAATTCCGGGGTGGAAAACAAGCAATTTACCGATGAAGAATACTATGCATGGCTCCGCGGATACGATGCCATCATCGCTGCCGGATCGGAAGACCCTGCCTACGGATTGACAACACCGAAATACTTCGAGATCCCCGCATCCGGTGCGCTGCTGTTCGCCCAGAGGACCGACGACCTGAATGTTCTGTCATTCAGACATGGCGAGAACTGCATCGTCTTCTCCAGGGACACCTTTGAGGAACAGGCCCGAGAATACCTCAGGGATCCTGATCGGTTCCTGCACATCCGGGCGGCAGGGAGAGAACTCATACGGGAA
>JAKQBQ010000092.1 GCA_029574055.1 Methanobacteriota archaeon | reverse complement strand
TAATCTTCGGCAGCTTCGATAGGATCGGAGCCCTTCCTGAGGACGGAAAGCATATGGTCCACGGCAAAGAAGAGGTCGTTGGCCGTCGGTCTTGCAGCTTTGATCTCTGCTGCCGCTTTATCGATATCGGAGCCGGAAAGGGATGCCAGGCACATGGCGTAGGCCGCTGCGGCGCCAATCGACGGCGCCCCGCGTGTGGTCATGTTCCTGATGGCTTCGGCGACTTCTCTGTAGTCATCGAATCCCACCATCACGACCTTATGCGGAAGCTCTCTCTGGTCGATCATCATCACTTTCCCTTTGTCGAAATAGACTGCCTTGAGATCCCTGACCTCTTTCTCCATTCTTACCTTCAAGACCGATCCTCCTGTTCTGTCAATCTGTTATGATTATAAAGGCTTGGCGTAAAATCATTGCCGTTCGGGCTCAAAGGTAAGGACCACTCCGTTTCCCAGGACCATGCTGTCCTTCAGTGTCAGTTTGACCCCGTTCTCGGCCACCCAGCCCTCTCCGTCGGCCGGCGTGGGGGAGGTCCTTCCTCCTATGATGAGCCCGCCGACGAATACTGTGTAGCGGTCGACAAGCCCTTCTCTGAAGAAAGAGGCTATTGTCTCCCCTCCTCCTTCCACAAGTATGTTCTCGATGCCGATCTCCTCGGCAAGCCTTTCCAGGATATCCGAAAGGCGCAGCTCGCCCTCATAGCGAAGGGTCTCTTCGCAATCCCACTCCTTATCGCAGCCGTCGGAAGTTATGATGACGGTTGGTGCGCGGTCATCAAGGACCAAGGCATCATCCGGGGTCCTGCCGTGCGGATCTATGACTATTCTTATGGGATTGGTGTCGTAATCAAGCTCTTTAACTGTCAGGTGGGGGTCGTCGGCAAGGATCGTACCGACCCCGACAAGGATGGCATCATATTTTTTCCTCAGCTCTCTGACCCTTGCAATATCCTCATCGGACGATAATCTGATCTGTTTTCTGTCAACTCCGGCGATCTTCCCATCTGCCGACATGGCGCAGTTCACGTGGATGAACGGCCTCAGGGGTATCCCTCTGACGATATGGAGAAATGGTATCCGTCGTTCTTCCTCTCAACGCCGAACCTGACGTTGAGGAAAGACTCCAAAGTATCCATCTGGCTCAACAGGTGTTTGCTTATTCTTGACACAACGAAGCTGCTCTTACCCTCTGCCATGGCCATGTACGGGAGCAGCTGGTCCGCCGTATGCACGTCCATGGTGGATCCGGCGTTGATCTCTTGGAGAAGGTCCTTTGCGGCATCGATCCCGGATTGTTCGGTGGAATGGCCCCTTGATGTAAGGACATTGCTCGAAAGCTTGCCGTTCTCGTAATTGGCGACGAGCACAAGCCCCGCGCCCCTTGAGTTGCCCGGGCAGTTTTGTATCTCCACTTCTACCGCATGTTCGTCGCCGAGGGTCTTCGTGCAGGCATCCACCATCTCTTTGGCGATCCTTTCGGAAAGGTGCTGTATGAAGCACCTTACTTTGATGTAGTTGAGTCTGCCCAAGTTGTTGATCTCCAGGGGAGCTATCCTGCCGATGGGATCCAAGATGACCTCTACCTGCCCCCCGCCGATGGGATAGAACCCCCTCTCGAAGATATTCAGATGGGCGTTGATCCCCATTCTCTTCATCAGAGGGAAAAGCACCAGTTCGTAAGAGTCCAGAGGAGGCGCCCACATGACGTTCGTACCTCCGGTTATATCGACGGTAAGCCTCTCTTTGTTCCTTCTTGCCGCCAGGAGGACCGCCTGAAGCACCAGGCTGATGCTACCTGCGGACCCTATATCCAGCCTCAGAACGGAATGCTCCTCGTTACCGGGGTAGAAGACAAGCTCGGTGGATCCGACGGTGTTCCCTTCGACGGTCGATCCCGTCATCATCGCAACCGCGTTGATGGCGGTCGTGTGCTGCTTCGACAGGCCGTTCGTCGGGCGGGTCTCCCTGATCCTCGTGAGTTTGGTAGGGATGCCGGTGATGGCCGACAGCGCAACGGATGTCCGGACCATCTGCCCGCCGCCTTCTCCTCTGGAACTGTCTATCTCAAGCATATTATCATCGGCATAATGCAGAGATACATTATATATCTTAAACTCTGAACACCGCCGTAACACGCGTTGTCGTCACAGGCTGCCGGTAGGATGCGCCTTCATGAGATCCTTTCCTTCCTCCAGGACCAGCATCGCAAAGAGTATCACATCATGATCCGAATCATACGCTATCGCGCGGCCCACCAGGAAAGATACGGCATATTCGTTCCAACTCGGGAATTCCTTTTTGATCCTCTTCGCGGCCTTATCGAGCCATTCGAACATCTCGGAATCGGACAGCCAGCCTAGCTTGCGGAAGACCCTGGCCAAGTTTCCTAAGCGTTCCAGGTCCCATGCGAGGATGTTGTCGCATTTCTTTGCTACAGAGAACAGTTCCGGCGCATATTCCTTTATGCCCTCCATGGTGTACTCATAGGCCTCCACGGTCTCTTTGTCCAGGCCGTGCGGCTTCCCCGCCTTGAAATTGCGGAAGTCCTCTCCGTAGACGGCGTAATGCCTCCCTTCCAACAAAGATGCCAGCATTTCCTTTCCTTCTTTGGCGTCGTTTATGCCCCATGCTCCCGCCAACATGCCTTCCCATTGATCATCGTCCGCCATCAGTCCGAATGTCTGCCACGGCTCATAGTTCATCGAGACAATTATTGCCCCTATGGGAAGATACTTCTCCTTCCCCGGCGGGGCGGGGTGCGTCCGGATGAATTCTTCGATCTCTTCCTCGTCACCCTCGTCATCTTCATCATCGTCACTCGAAAACTGCATAGAAAGCTCGACCATCTTTGCCGAGATCGCCGCCATCTCCTGCTGCATTTTCAGAAGGTTCTCCTCCGACGGGTCTGCGGCGAACTTTGCCTGTATCTTCACTATCTCAGCTTGGAGCTTTTCCATCTCCCTTGTTGTCTGCTCTGCGTCCATATTATCTGCCTCGGTCGACTGCAAGCTTCTCCCGCATGGGGCTGGACCTTCCCCCGGCCGGACGGCCGCGTTTCCTGCAATGTGAAAAAAGCGATCTGAGATTATAGATTCTATATGAGGATAAATTACTTTTCATGCGGCTGGGATACCTGGCTCTTATTTCAAAGAGGGCCGGGTCAACTGCAGGAGCAGGGTTTCCCGTCGCTGCCGCCGCCCCCGCAGCCGTCGAATGCGCCGTAATGGACGGAGCGGTCGCCCACGACTCTGAACGCCCTCTTATATCTCGTCTTTGAGACCATGGAAGCCGTGTTCCCGCAGACAAGCATAGGCTTGCCGGTGAAGAATCTGTGGTGGTCGTCAAGGTCGAAGTAATGGGGGTGCCCCGGAATGCCGCCGTTATAGTATGCTGCCTGCCCGTAATCCTCGCAGATATCCTCCAGGTCGTCAAGCTTGAAAGCCCTGACCGTCCGCGACGAGAATCCGGTGGATCCCAGTTTATCCTTTATGTCCTCGTTATCCAGGTCGATGCCGCAGATGCTCGTATAGCGGATGTCCGCCCATCCGCATCTCGCCATCATTCTGCGGAAATCCTCTGTGTACAGAGCGCCTCCCAGGCACTCCCCGCGCAGCACCGGGTCTGCAGCCAAATGCTCAGGGATGCGCCGATCCGCAAAGACATCCGAGAAGAACAGCTCCCCGCCCGGCCTGAGCACTCTGTATATCTCTTTGAACACCTGTTCTTTGGCGGGAGAGAGGTTGATCACGCAGTTGGAGATGACCACATCGATGCTGTCGTCCTCGATCCCAATGGATCGGAGGTCCTCTATGTAACCCTGGAAGAACTCCACGTTCGATCTATCGTATCCAAAACGCTTGCGCTGCTCTTCCTGATATTTTTTTGCGGTCTCTATCTGCTCGGTCGTCATATCGACGCCGATGACCTTTCCGGAACTCCCGACAAGTTTGGATGCGATATACACATCGCGGCCGGTCCCGCAGCCCAGGTCGAGGACCGTCATCCCCTCGAGAAGAGGCGGCAACGGCGACCCGCAGCCGTAGAATCTGTCCAGTATCTCGTCTGCGATCAAAGGCAGGATGTCCTTGATCTCCGCGGGCGGAGACTCGCCGCAGCAGCACGAACTAGTTTTAAGATCGTCCTTGCTCTGTAATTTCTTGCCGTAATAATCCTTCACGATCTCGATTATCGGCGACTCCATGTTCTTATCATCTGATCCGCAGCAGTTCTTTTCGCTCATTTGCAACAACCTCCCTTATATTCCATATCATAGCAGATGCAGTCCTCTTTCATTGTAGTGACCGCTTTCAAGAACATCTTCAGATCATTAACGGTATCTTCGTTCAACGAGTAGAACATCCATTTGCCCTCCTTGCGTGCGGTCACAAGCCCGCATCCGCAAAGGTTCTTCATGTGATGCGAAAGTGTGGGCTGCGTGATACGGAACCTCTCAAGGATCACACAGGCGCAGAGCTCGCCGCAGGAAAGCATATCCACGATCATCAACCTGTTGGGGTCGGACAGAGCTTTGAAAAGCTGAGAATATCCTTCGTATTTGCTGTCCATTTCATCACATCATATAGATAATCATCTATCTATGATATATACGTTATGGGATGCAGCAGATATTGATCCATTGAAGAGATGCGAAAAAAGATGGTGCGATTGCCGGGAATCGAACCCGGGTCAGAAGCTTGGGAAGCTCCCGTCCTAACCGCTGGACTACAATCGCTTGACCGCACATATTCACAGAATGGTTATAGCTTTTTCCTATTCCTCACGCGCGCACAAGGTATGACTCGGAGTTAGTATACAGTTAGCATCCCCCCTTTAAGTGTGCAGCAAGACAATGGTTCTATCAACTCAAATGGAGTGTAAAAAAATGTATTGCAACAATTGCGGAAACAAAATGAACGAGAACCAAGCATTCTGCAGCGGATGCGGGAACAGAGCGGGGATGGGCGGCATGGGAATGCCGGGGCCCACCCATGTGATCCAGGTGCGCGAGAAGAGCACAGGGATAGCCGCCATCCTTTCGCTTGTGTGGGCAGGGCTCGGGCAGCTGTATGTCGGAAAGATCGGACGCGGTATCGGATTGATGATACTTCATTTCTTCATGATCTTCATACTGGCCACGGTAGTGCTCGCAAGCACGATCTTCGCCGGCATAGGCGGGGCATTGATAGGCGGAACAGTATTCATCGGGGTATGGGTCGCCATATGGGTCTGGAACATCTTCGACGCACACAAGTTGGCGAACCGTTACAACGATTCCCAGAGGGAGAGCGGAAGACGCCCCTGGTGATCCGAAAACCATCAAAACTCTTTCCTCCTTTTTTTATGGACAGTTTTTAATAATCCTTCAGTGATTGTGGCGCACCGGGCTCATGGTCTAGGGGTTATGACGTCGCCCTTACAAGGCGGAGGTCGCCGGTTCAAATCCGGCTGGGCCCACCATATAGTATTCGATTTTTGAAGCGGACAGGCCGCCGATATCCTACTCAGAAAAGCCGAGTATAGAAAAATTGGCTCGAACCGTTGGAACGGAGGAAGAAATGCCCAACGGTTCGACCAAGACACTTGGATGGAAGTATCATCCATCAATATAACGTATGGTATATATAAAAGTATTTGACCGGAAAAGAACAGGGTTCCGAGAGCACGATCGGAATGCCGGGGAAGCAATGTCTGTTGCAGAATTTCATGGTGGGCCCGGCCGGATTTGAACCGGCGACCTTCGCCGTGTGAAGGCGACGTCATAACCCCTAGACCACAGGCCCGCGACACGACCTATTATTCTCGGGGTATTTAACAATTGAGAATTGATGATGCTGAATTTAAACCGGATACGAACCAAGCCAGCGCCGGGCGGTTATCGGTAGCCATATATAGATGACGCAAAGAAGGCAGACTTAATATCAAATATGAGAAAAGAATATGTATAACGCAATGGGCGCAACATGTATCGGCTGCGGTAAAGCAACCGGCGGAGTGCTGGGCGCGTACACCGTCAAACTGTTCTATGGGGAAGTATGCCTCACATGCAAAAAGAAGCTGGCTCCGATCCAGGGATATCAGTATCTTACCCCAACGCAGATAAGCGATGTGATCGGAGGCAGGGTCAGGGCTTGCGACGTCAAACCACCCAACAATTTCGGAGGTCCGGGCGAGGCCGCACCCAGGCAGCTTTCTCCCGCCGAGGAGATCAGGCAGTACAAGGAGCTTTTGGACGACGGCCTGATAACTCAGGAAGAGTTCGACGCGGTAAAGAAGCGCATATTGAATCTTTGATGCCGTCGAAGCATAACGCCGGCGGCTCTGCGCAAGTTTAACATAGCATTATCTTGCTTGCAGTGGCATGACGAGCCAAGAGGATCATCTTCCGTACGATGATGCGAAATTCGAGGCTGCTTTCCAGGCGCTTCTCCAGATGAACAAGAAGGATTATCCTTCTTACATAGGGGGGATGATGGTCGCGTCCGGGGTCGAGTTCATTGTCAAGAGCCCGATAGACAGCAGCATAAGCTTCGGAACGTTCCAGGAACCTGAAAAAGGGACGACGGAACGCGCGGTAGAGGTCGCTCTGAACGCCCACAGCGCATGGGCGGGCGAGCCGCTGCCTAAGAGGATCGAATACTTCAGCAGGCTTCTGGATGCAATAAAGGCTCAAAGGTACAGGTTGGCCGCAACGGTGCTCTTAAGCACGGGCATGACGAGGAAGGAATCCGTCTCCGAGGTCGACACACTGATAGAAATTATCAAAGGATGCACAGGGTTCAACGGGGCCAAGAAAGGCAAGACCGGCGTATGGGGGGTCATAACATCCTACAACTCTCCCCTCGCGTCCCCCATCGGCCACGCTGTCGCCGCGATGACCGCCGGGAACACCACAGTAGTGATGCCCTCCAAATATTGCCCCATGCCCGTTTACTTGGTATACGAGATGATAGCGGCCGCAGGCATCCCGCCGGGAGTGTTCAACCTCCTCGTCGACAGGAAGGACAGCGGTTACGAAAAGCTCGCGAACGATATGAGGCTGGAAGGGATAGTGATCTCAGGATCCGCAGAATACCTGGAGGACATGATGTTCCTTCAGGTGGACGATGAGCTGAAGGTGCTGAACGAGCTCAAAGGGATGAATCCGATGATCATCCACAAGCCCGGCGATGTGAACGCGGCAGCCGATATGATAATAGAATCGGCGTTCCGCTACAGCGGCCAGGGGCTCTTCTCCACATCGAAGCTGATAGTGACGGGCGAGGACAGCAACAAGGTCGTCAACGCTCTTCTCGATAAGGTGAAAGGTCTGAAAATAGGAGACCCGGCGGATGCCGATACCTTCGCAGGACCGTTGATATCCGAGGCCAACGCAGGCAATTATGTCAAGAAGACGGATAAAGTAAGGTCTAACATCCTATATGGGGCAAAGAAGGTCGACGGAGAGTTCACACAGGGCGGCTCGTTCTATACCCCTGCGATAATCACCGGCCTCTCCGATGATAACGAACTGATGTACATGGACTCGGGGATGCCGATCCTCTGCATAAAGACGGTGCAGGACATGGATTCGGCGATGGAAGAGCTGGAGGAGACGGAATGCGGGCTCTCGGCAGGGATAATAAGCAGGGATCAGAGAGCGGTCGAGATGTTCCTGTCCAAAGCGGACGTGATGTTCAAATTCGTGAATAAGAGCAGCGCCTCTCTGCGCCCGGGCGTATATGCCGGAGCGGAAGAGTTCCTAAAATGATCACAACCCTCTGATCCTTACTCTTTTGACATACCCTTTAGAGGTCTCGGCCATCTTCACCAGCACCGGCTTCGGATACGGTTTGAGGTCCTTCATTGCACCGGAAACATTCCTTCCGTCGAACTGCTGGATAATCAGGCTTTCCGAGCCGTCAAGGCCGTTCAGCATGGCTTTCAGCGAATCATGGCCGATGATGCCCGGGACCGCTACCGTGCGTATTTCGTAAGAAACCCCCGAGCCCTTCAGAATATCCAGGCTCTTTTTGATGAGCTCAACGTCCACATCCATTCCGGCAGCTTTGGAATAAGACGCGGGATCAAGCGGCGCCATGATGTTAATGCATACTTTATCCACAAGCTTCGCGCCTATGAGGTCGTCCAAGAGGTCCGGGTTGCTCCCGTTCGTGTCCAGCTTGACCTTCAGCTTAAGCTTCCTAAGGTCTCCGATGAGCTTGTACAGGTCCTCGTGGATGGTGGGCTCCCCGCCGGAGATCACTACAGCCTCCAAAAAGTCCTTGTTCCCTTTGATGTAATCCAATATCGAGGACGTATCGATGCTCTCTTCAGGAACGCCGACCAACTCCGGCCGGTTGCAGTAGGGGCATCTGAAGTTGCATCCGGCCAAAAGGATCATGCAGGCGTTCTTCCCCTCCCAGTCCTGAAGGGTCGTTTTGACGAACCCCGCGATCCTCACGGCATCACCCAAGGCTCGAAATGTCTACTATCTTAAAGATCCCGTTCTGTTCGGAAAGGTACTTATCCAGCATGTCTCTGAGCTGGTCGATGGTCATCCCGCTGTTCTTCATGTCCGCCACGATCTCCAAGGACATCGCCTGATATGAGATCATGATCTTCGAGAAGATCGAGATTATGTTGATCTTTTCCATCGCAAGGGGCTTCAGCGCAGTGTTGATGCTTCCCGGACAATCGGGGATGTTGACGTTGACCCTTATGAGCTTGGTGTCCTGCTTGAAGAACACCACAGACACCAGCCAAGAATAGGGGTCGACCGTTATCATAACCTCGGTGTCGTTGACATCGTTCAGTATGTCCCCGTATTCCACGTTGAGATCGAAAGTGCCGGAGTGGAATGTGGTGGGGGAGCCGTGGCGTATCTCGTCCTTGATCTGCCCCTCCGCCTCCTCCCTCCTGAAAATGCGGCCGATGTTGGCGGGCTTTATGCTGATGTATTTTATCAGGGATACCGAGGGGTCGTTCTCCGCTTTCCGCTTCGCGAACCTCTCTTTTATTATCTCCCCTTCCCCGGCAAAATTGAGTTCGCACATGATGTTCCAGATGATGGTGGTCTCAGATATACCGTTAAGGGAGACGGAGTTCAGGACATTGATCCCCTGCTCGGCAAGGAACTGTGCGGACTGCACCGTCGATCCCGGGACGTCCTCCATGTAAACGTCTACATGTGACAGGGTGTGGAAATTCTCTTGGGGATACATCGACAAGATCAGCTCATATCTCTTCGGCCCCTTCTCGGGATATTTGAAGAGCGAGCTGTAGATGTAGCCCCCTTCGACAAGCCCCATCACTTCGGTCAACCATTTGTCGATCCGTATCTTGTTGTCCTTTATTTTGGTGAATTCCCAATTCTTCATTTTATTCTCTTCTACCGTGATAGTTTTTTCTCATATATCCTTTCGGTCGGAATTCTTGATCGAAGACATCGGTCTTGTCCAGACGGGCCCCGCTTTGCCTTCTTTAATGTCGAGAGAGATGTTCTTTATGCTCGTCGACAGCTCTGCGGACTCCACCTTCTCAAGGAGGTCGGCCGCGAGTTCGGTTCCGCGCTCCTCAAGGTCGGTCCCGCCCACCGCTTCGTTAATGAGGTCGGCAGCCTCCCTCATCCTTGCGCCCGCCTTCCTCAGTTTTCTGAGGGATGCGTCTTTCGGGGATACCTCGCCGCCCTTTACTTTGGAAAAGACGTACCTTCCGGGAACGAGCACGGTCTTGCCGACGGCATACGAGCACACTGTGCATTTTCTTTTGATCTCAACGTATTCGCCCTCGAGCGACCTGTTCATCACAGGCGACATGGCATTCCTGCAGACGGGGCATGTGTGCGGGAGGTCTTTGATATCCGTCCCCCTGTACTCGATGGATATCTTGACGATCCCGTTCTCCAATCCGATCCTGCGTATCCTCTCGGTGCCTGCTCTGAAATCTTTGTTCTTCTTTGAAAGCTCTTTTCTGACCAGCCTTAAAAATTCCGTCTGGGTCTCGATGTGGGGATTCCTATCCATCACCGTTCTTATCGCGGAGGACACGGTTTCTTCGTCAGGGACCTTGTAGGACATACCATCGTTATGAGGGTGTAAGCTATTAACCGTTTCTGAACGTGAAGGTTTTTAACGTATTTGGCGTACGGACGAGCAGGCGAGGGTAGCCGAGCTGGTCAAAGGCGCAGGACTTAAGACTCCAAAGGGAAGAAATTCTGTCCCGCAGGGGTTCAGGGGTTCGAATCCCCTCCCTCGCACTATTTGTAAAAAAAACATGGTCACAGCAGGGTATGCCGCCAGCGTTCAAGCACTTTCAATAATGGTCCTGTGAGGAATGAAACCGCCTTGTTCTCGATCGGCACAGGTATGCCGTATGCGGCCTCTGCAATGCTGCCCGTGATAGCCGCCAACGTATCGCTGTCCCCGCCGAGGGATATTGCGTTTCGGACGGCATCCTCGAAGCCATCGCTCTCGAGGAAGGCGATGATCGCCTCCGGCACAGTGCGCTGGCAGCTTTCGTTGAATTCGTAGACAGGGCGGATGTCTGCAAGCGTCCTGCTAAGATCGTAGCTATATTCGCTCTCGATGTACAGCTTTATCTTTTCTTTCGAATTTCTCTTCCTGGCTAAGAAGATCGCCGCAGCAGTTGCCTGTGCGCCTTTGACCCCTTCGGGGTGGTTGTGCGTAACGGCGGCGCTGATCTCCGCCGCCTTCTCTGTTTCTTCAAGGGTGTCGAACCGCCAGCCTACCGGCGACACGCGCATCGCCGAGCCGTTGCCCCAGCTGTTGTACGGCCCATCATCATCCGACGACAGCCAATGGCGGAAGTTCCCCCCGTATCCTGCACGGGGGTACATTCTGCCGAATCTTTTCATGGCTTTGATGTAATCCTCCGGCCTGCCGCCGTTCATCAAGCCTTCCGCCACTGCGATCGTCATCACGGTGTCGTCAGTAAAGAAGCACCTCCTGTCGAAGAATTCGAAATCCTTCGTTTTGATGTTGTTCCACTCGTAGACCGAACCGACGATGTCTCCCACTATAGCGCCGATCATTTCACCACCACCCCATAGAAATTCGAATACGGCCGATATGCTCTTAGAACCTCGTCGACGCGCCGCATCCTCGTCTCGAGATCCCCATTCAGCGGGATGTAAGGTATGCGCCGGGCGTCAAGATCTGCGATTATCTGCTTTTGGAAGATGCGGCGATTCTGATCCCCGCTGCGATCCCAGGTGTCTTCGTAAGGTATGTCGTCCCCGCAGAGGAAGAACAGATCATACCGCGAAGAATTCTCAAGTGCCAGTCGGGTCAATCGATCCGACGCGCAGCCGTGGTAGTACATCGAGAACATGTATGTGGTGATCGCATTCGTATCTACGAAGCAGTACCTGTTGGCGGAAAGGAACATCTCTTCTTCGCGCTTGATGTGGCCTATCGCTATCTCTTCAAGCTGCTCCGGGGACACCCTGCGCTCTATCTGATGTTCTTTCCAATAGTCGCGGCCGTATTCACTTACGAATGTGGTATCATACCGCTTTGCCAGAGCTTCGGCGATGGTGGACTTACCGGTGGACACGGAGCCGAGGAACACCGCTTTCACTATCATGTCGCGATAGACGATATCGTTGACATACTTCCTATACCTAAACGGATCCTCCCTTATCATGGTCCCGGAGACGGGGATGTCTTCGCGCGTTTCGCCGACGCGCCTGTCTAAGCAGCCAAGAGCCTTCGACATGTGTTCTCCGTAATACTCGCCGGAATAGAATGCGGTTATCTTCTTTCCCCCGAGCAGGCTCAGGACGTACTGCTCTTCCCTGATCTCATAATCTCTGCCTCCGGAACGGCGGGCAGGGCCGTTCCAAGCCTCGATCACGGTCACGTCCGGAAAGATCTTCCTGATCCACTCGGCGCGTATCTGCAGGGGGATAGGCGTGACGTCGGTATCGTATATGATGACGACGGCCTCGTCCATTTCTTCCAGCATGGTCTCTATCACATGCTCATGGCCTTTGTGGAACGGCGCATACTTGCCCAGCGTAAGGCCTACTTTCTTCATGCGCTCACACCTCCTTCAATCTTCCTTGCCCCCTTCGACCAGTTGTAAAGACCGTAGAACGAGTTGATCAGATACGCGGTCCACATGACCACCATCAGCAGCCCGTCCGGACTGCCGTCGGCAAGGCGCAGCGACCACATGACAACAGACAGTACGTTGACGGAAATGTATGCCACCCACTGCTCGCGGTATCTGCTGATCATCAGGAGAGTGGCGACTATGGACAGGATCGTAGTCGAAGCATCAATGTAGGGAGTGTTCTGGCCGCTCAGCAGGCCGAGGATGAAGCCAAGTCCGACAGTGATGCCAAAGCAGGCTGCGACCACGAGCACCGTGGCCTTGGGCGACAGCTTCCGCATCTTGACCATGCTCCCGCCGCTGATGTGGTTCCTCCACATCATGAACCCTATGAACATCATTGGGAGGTAGAAGAACATGTTCAGGCCGACCTCGCCGAACAGCCCGTTCTCCCATGCTATCCAAGAGTACCCTACGGTGTTGAATGCGCCGATGGGATAGTTCCATATGCTCCCCTTTGCCACCAGGAGCACGCAAAGGACGCCCGACAAGAATACGGCGAACCCGAAGAGGCTGTCGCCGCTCACTATCGTTATCCAAACGGCTATGGCGCAGAACGCGATGAGCCAGATCACTTCGTAAACGTTCCAGCGGGAAAAGATCTTTTCCTTCATCATTCGTCTTCCTCGTTCTTGCGCATGAACATCTGGGACGGTCTGTGTCCGGCATTCTGCGTATACTCGTCGGTCTCCTCGACCATTGCCCTGATCTTCCTGCGGAAAGCGGCTTTGAAAAGGGGCCTTCCGAGGATCGCCTCATACACCTGCTGCAATTCGGTCAAAGTGAATCTTTCCGGCATCAGACTGAAGGCGAGATCGGTGTATTCCAGCTTCGCCCGCAGTCTTCTCACTGCATAGGCGATGATCTCGGCGTGGTCGAATG
>JAKQBQ010000065.1 GCA_029574055.1 Methanobacteriota archaeon | reverse complement strand
AGGTATGCTTCCGCGCTCTCGCGGTGGCCATACTCTGCCGTCATCTTATCTGTCCATTCCCTAAGGGCTCTTATGCCGAAGGGGATCATGATCGGCTCCGCCTTCAACCCCTTCTCTTCCAAGATATCAGCCACACCCTGTCCCGATTTATCATTGGCGAAGAGGAAGTTTCTTTTTCCTTTCTTCATGTTGATTACGGAATCCATCTTACTCTCGTACAAAAACCTGCAGTTGATCTTAAGGCCGAAGGGTTCAAACAGGCTGATGATCTCCAAATGCGAGTCGTCCTCCTGGCGATCGTGGTATCTCTCCGCGATAAGGTTGATATGATCGTCCAAAGGCTGTATGTCCGGATCAATGAATTGCGATAATATTCTGGCCGAGTCTATGTACCCTTCCTCCCAGTCACCCATAATATTGCCGTCAGCCTCTGAAACAGCTATTCTTATATCAGGAAATTCTGACATCATCCTCTCTGCCGCTCCGCAGACATCATCTCCTATTATCCCGGACGTGCACGTAGTGACGATGAATATGTTCTTGTTCCCCTCGTTTATCTTGTCTCTTATCTTCTGCTCCAAAAGCCCTATTCCCCCGAAGACTGATGATACGTCGTCCATGCAAGTGCATGAGACCCTGCGGGACTGTACTCCTCGGGGATCGTTCCGAGACACCTTATTTATTATCTCATTGCCGCATTTGCCGCTCATGATTATCTGATCGCAGCTTTTCGGCCCATGCATGATCGTTACAGCATCCGAAATGGTAAAAAACCCGTTGACCGCACCCGTGGTGGCGCAGTGAATGATGTTCTCTCTGGTGCCTTCCCGTTTTTCAGCCATTCGGCAGCAGAGATCTTGGGAGGGCGTCCTGAACACTGTGCCGGATGCTTTTACGGGCTCGCCTCTTGCCAGCGCCGTCATCTGCTCATCGTCCAAAGGACGCGGGTGTTTCAATCCTACGCGCCCGCTCTCGATATCCGAGACCACGTCCGCGATATGCTCGAAGCATGCCGACAGATCGCTGCCGGGAAACATCTCGCACACCGTTTTGTTCTCTGCCTCTGCCTGAGCGAATCTTCCGTCCCTTGGTATGGCCTGGATCACGGGGAGACCGACCGCGTCTGCGAATTTATCCACTATATCCCTTTCATCATCCCCGCCGCGGCTGTTAAAGAGTATGCCTGCTACTCTCGGAACCCCTTTGTCAAAATTAAGGATGCCTTTCAAAATGTTATTTGCGGCATACAGAGCCATGAACTCCCCCGACGTTACTATAAAAACGCAATCGGAATACTCGTTCCTTAGAGGAACGGCAAAGCCTCCGCATACGACATCGCCCAGAACGTCATACAGCCTTATGTCGAAATCTCTCTCATCCAACCCAAGTTTCTTCAAGGTGTCGAATGTGCTCAATATCCCTCTTCCCGCACACCCAATGCCCGGTTCGGGACCGCCTGCCTCCACGCAGCTCACGCCCATCTTTCCTTTTAGGATTACATCCTCCAGCTTCCTGTCGTACGGCGCGGTCCTTCCGATATAGTCCAATACAGTGATCTGGGCGCGGCCTTCGAGCAGCGCGCGGGTAGAGTCATGTTTCGGGTCGCAGCCTATCTGGAGGACGCGTTTTCCTTTGGCCGCAAGCATATATGAGATGTTGGACGATAGGGTCGACTTGCCTATTCCCCCTTTGCCGTAAATGGATATCTGTAACATTTCCCTACTTCCGATTCAATTTTTGAGATCTTCTCACTTTAAGACTCCGGCATATCTATCTTTTCAATTTGCTGGAAGATATATCCAAAGATATATACGTTGTCATCCTTGGCTTTTTTTTCTGAATAAGAAAGCGTTCATCGCCGATATATCCAGAACCTTTTTTCGATTGGATCCAAAAAAAATATCTGCCGCCGTTGCAACATATTTATAGCACACAAATAAATACGATATGGATTATATATCCAATAATCACTCAACTCACAGGACGTTCGGTTTATGGAGAAAGAAGCCTCTTTGAAAGATGCGGTCCCCGGGGCTCCTGCCCATACCCCTAACGGGGGAAACGGCAGGTGGCAGAAGAAACATGCCAAACAAAGGCTGACATTGGTATTGGCCTTGGGTGCTGTCGCGATCGTCCTTATTTTCATTTATTCTTTGACGATGGGAGCGTATTCTATTTCATTCACTGATACTATCAATGGCATTTGGAACATTATCGTTAACTTTGGCCCGTCGGAAGACATGGGTGAGAGGATAATATACAATCTCAGAATGCCCAGATCGATAGCCGTGCTATGCGTTGGAGCGGGTCTCGCAACCGCCGGCGCGGCCATGCAGGCGCTGATAAGGAATCCATTGGTGGATCCTTACATCACAGGAGTATCGTCCGGCGCATCGTTCATGGTCGTTCTCGTCATTATCGGGGGACTCACGACAGGCATGGCTGCCCTTTCCATACCCATTGCAGCCATCATAGGGGCGATAGTGGCATTCGGAGTCACGATGATCATCGCTGAGCTTGCGGGAGGGAGAGCCATGAGCTATGTCCTATCCGGTGTGATAATATCCACCGGGCTCTCGGCTGGAATGACTCTTTTGATCTATTTCAACTCAGGAAATTTCCAGCAGACCATGAGATGGCTGTTCGGGTCCTTTGCTGACATTCCGTGGGATAGCGCGATAGTCATCGTGGTCGGTACCTTGATACCAATAATAATCATGCTTTTCTACGCAAAGAAACTGAATATAATCCTTCTAGGGGAAGAACAGGCAAAATACCTGGGCGTTGACACCGGCAAGCTGAAAAGAGGGCTTATGGTGCTTATTGCGATACTCGCCGCGTTCTGTGTTGCATACTGCGGCGTGATAGGCTTCATCGGCCTGATAATACCGCATGTGTGCAGGATGATGGTCGGCGGAGACCATCGGCTTTTGATACCTACATCCGCACTTGTGGGGGCGCTGGTGCTGCTTGTTGCGGATATATTCTGCAAGTCGGTCGCCGCACCGTCCGAACTCCCGATAGGTGCGATCATTGCCGTGATCGGTGTGCCGTTCTTCCTATTCCTGATGATAAAGGAGGGAAAAAGATATGCAATGTGAAAATGAAACGTTGGTGCAAAGGGGAGATGACAGATCTGAAGCACTGCTGGACGTCTTCGGGCTGGTGTTCGGGTACACGTCATCCGATACTCTCAGGGATATCAATGTGACCGCCCGCAGCGGAGAATTCATAGCCTTGATGGGGCCGAACGGTTCCGGAAAAACAACAATGATGCGCTGCATCAACAAGATACTTCAGATACGCAGCGGATCGGTGTATATTGACGGTAATGACATAAAGAAAATGAAAAGGGACGAGATATCCCGTATATGCACGACCGTCCCTGCGGACATCCCGTCAGACTTCTCCCTCACCACCAGGGACTTCGTGATGCTGGGCAGGTCGCCGTTCGATGTCGGATGGTGGTGGGAGTCCGAAGAGGACATGGAGATCGTTGAGAAGGCGATGTGGGATTTTGGGATACAGCACTATTCCGACAGGAAGCTGCATGAACTCAGCAGCGGGGAGCGCACACGCGTCCTTCTGGCGAAAGGCATCGTGCAGAGGCCCAAGCTCATGATGGTGGACGAGCCCAGCGCGCACCTTGACATCAAATACCAGATACAGGTGATGGAAATGCTGAAAGGACTCTCAAGATCGGGGATCACCGTTATGATGGCATCGCATGACGTGAATCTTGTTACAAGATATTGCGACAAAGTGCTGCTTCTGAGCGAAGGTACGATCGTGGATTACGGAAGCCCTAAAGAGGTCGTGACGAACGAATCCATAAAAAAGGTGTTCCACATTGACGTGAAGGTGATCGTGGACGGAGGTATCCCGTACATAATCCCCCATCCACCGGGCGAAAAAGAGATGGAGTTCAAAATCGACTTATGACAGATCAAAAACGGCCGGAGCCGCGCGTTACAGTTATTAACTTTTCAACCAATCCTCCGGAGATGTCCGCGCCTGCTCGGGGGAAAAGAGACAGAAAGATCGCTTTTGTTGTGGTAGACATTCAGAAGAAATTCACTGGAGGAATGATTTCCGAAAGCGGCCACGAGGCTGTCATAGAGGTGATCAACAAGACCGCAGCACTATTCCGCAACAACGACAGACCGGTGATATTCGTCCACTATGACGGTCTTGCCCAGTGCTGCGTTTATGAGAAAGACGATGGCGATGACTATCTTGAAGGAATCATTTCGGATCCCGGCGACATGATCGTCCATAAAACCCATGTGAATTCATTCTTGGAAAGCAGATTGTCGGACGTGGTAAAGGAATGCGGCTGCGACAGCATATTGATCGCGGGAA
>JAKQBQ010000063.1 GCA_029574055.1 Methanobacteriota archaeon | reverse complement strand
AAGCGTCAACATCATAGGCGTCCCTATCTCCAGCAACGACTGGCAGGATGCGATCGCGGAAATGGGGTCCATGCTCAACGACATGGGGATAACCCTCATTTCCACTCCCGGTGCAGGGTGCAGTTCGGCAGAGCTTGAAAGCTCCACTGCCGCCGAATACAACGTGTGCGTATGCCCCGAATATTGCGGAAGGACAGCATCATTCTACGAGAACGAATACGGAATACCGACGATATTCTCGAGTATGGGCGCCCCGGTGGGGTTCGACGCGGTGGAAGGCTGGGTAAAAGGGATCGGGGAGGCGATGGGCGCTGACACATCCAAGGTCGACGAGCGCATCCGCCGCGGGAGGGAACGCGTGTTCAAGAGGATGAGCGGGTCGTTCCTGTCGAGGCGCGTGAGGGGTTCCCGCTTCTCCGTGATCGCAGACAGCTCGGTAGCATACCCGTTGACGAAATGGCTCTACGAATACCTGTGCCTGCTGCCGGTGAGCATCTCTGTCGATCCCGGAGAGGACAGCGGGATGGTCTCATCCATCGTCGAATTCCTTGATAATTCGGGGCTCAAAAAGGCATGGAACTCAGACCCATCCCAAAAGGTGGATTTCCTGTTCGCCGACGGACATACCGCGGAGATACAGGAAATGGTCGGGAGCTGCAGGAAGGGTGTGGATATAGCGATGCCAAGCCTGTCCCGCATCAATTTCATACCAAGATCGATATTCGGGTTGAACGGCTCTATGTACATTTTGGATGAGATATTCAGCAGCCTGTGACCCTATCTTCGGATACGCATCATACTGCGGTTTGTGCAGATGTATGCGGTTTTCTTCAAGGACACGAACCCCCGCATGCCCGCTTGACCACACAATCTTAATATATTCTTAAGAAGTACGCCGATTGTACCTAGCCAGCAGGATAGGAAAAGGTGAAATAATGTCTCCCGATGAAAAAAACATCGAAAGCCTGACCGCGTTGTATATGAGCCAGTCTCCGGCGGCGTTCACATCGATCGCCATGCATGCCAAAGAACCCAACGACTACTCCAAGCGTGTTGATGAGGCGGAGCATGGGGGCGCGACCGATTGCGGTTACTGCTGCTGCAACGAGAAGGGATGCTGCTCATCCGGCTGGTGGTATGTAGGATTGGCGGGCTGCATTGTGGTCTGCTGCATGTTCTGCTGCTACATCACGAACGGATTCTACGGCGTATGGACGTATTGGCCCTTCTGAGTTTGATCCCGGATCATGAGGCCGTTCATCACCGTAATAATAAAACCCACCCTTGAATGCAATATTGATTGCAAGCATTGCTATCATACTCCTGAAGAAAGGTCATCCGAAAAGATGAGCCTTGAGACCATCGACAGACTGTTCAGGATGCTTTCTCAGGAATACGAATCTGTCTGGTTCATCTGGCACGGCGGGGAGCCCCTCCTCATGCAGTTCGGTTTTTTCAAGAGCGTCATAAGCCTCCAGGAAAGATACTTTGGAAAGGGGACGCGCAGGGTTGGCAATACGATACAGACGAACGGGATACTCCTGGACAGGAAGCTCATCGATCTCTGCAAGGAAAAAATGATAAACATCGGCGTGTCGTTCGAGGGAACTTACAACGATGTCCTCAGGGAAAAGAGCAGTACCGTTAGGGAAAAGATCGAGTATCTAAGCAACAAACAGAGGATATTCTCTGTCAGCTCGACGATATCCGCGGAAACCGCATCCAAACAGAAAGAGATATACGAGGGGTTCAAAGCGGACAAGGCGGCCGTATCTTTTGCTCCGGTCATACCTGCGGGGTGCGCGGCATGCGGAGATATGGTTCCAGATGCGGACGAGTACATCAGGTCAAGCATAGAGTGCTATGACGAATGGCTTTTTGACAAAGATACGGAGATCCCCCTGATCCCCCACTACCTGTATATCCTGAACGCCCTGGGAGACCCCCAGGAGTCCGATTGTGCGCATTCCTCATGTCTCACGAAGTGGATATGCGTCTACCCTAACGGCGACCTCTATCCATGCGGAAAAGGCTGTCCTCAGGAATTCAAGATGGGGAATATCCACAGCGTCGAAAAGATATCCGATGCATTCCTCACAGAAGGCTTCGGCAGGATGATCTCCGGCGCCGTCGAAAGAAGGAACAAATGCAAAGAAGAGTGCGCCCTGTACAGCTACTGCAACGGAGGGTGCAGCATCGACGCCTATTACGAAACAGGGCTTGAGAACAACGGAGGGGATTCATGCAGGATATTCAAAGAGGTATTCGGGCACGTTCTTTCTTCTGTTGAAGAGATAATCGAGACGCGCCCCGACCTGACGAAGTACAATAAATTCGTCAGGGATGCAGTGATGGGGAAACTGATAAATCCGAAGGTCACCGGGCAGTGACCCTTTGAGAAGAATGTTCCCCGCTGGCTAAAGGAAGAGTTCCTTGCCGCCCGGCAGCTTTTCTGCATTATTGCAAAGCGCCGATGGACGCCGGACCACATACGATCCTTCCGGATTCACGACAAAGCGCCTACCGCATCCATCATTATCTTTGCACCTTTCGGGAGGGAACTCACTCCAATGCACGTCCTCGCCGGGAACGGGGCTGTGAATGTCTCGGAGTAGATGCTGTTCATCGATCCGAAATCGTTCATATCTGTGAGATAGACGGTCACTTTCAATATGCCGTTCTTGCCGACCCCGGCGGCCGAAAGTATCGAGATGAGGTTCTTCAAGACCATTTTCGTCTGATCCTCTATCCCTTCCGGCATGACCCCGCTCACAGGATCGATCGGTATCTGTCCGGATGCGTACACAAAGCCATCCGAAACGACCGCTTGAGAGTAGGGCCCCGCGGGCGGCGGGGCATTTTTTGTGATGATGGTCTTCATTGTTTCTCCCTCCCGACATCGTTGATGTCGTAAGGCGTGCGCTGGTAAACGTAATAATTAAGCCAGTTGGTGAAGAGCAGGGTCGCGTGGGCCCTCCAGGTAACAAGCGGATCGTTATGCGGATCGTTGTTGGGGAAGTAGTTGCTTGGAATGCTGGGGTCAAGCCCTCTGTCCGCATCTCTCTCGTACTCATATGCCAGCGTCTCTGCGTCGTATTCGGAATGGCCGGTGACGAACACCTGCCCCGCCCTCTCCGAGGTTACAATCCCCACCCCCGCTTCTTTGGACTCTGCGATGATGTGGAGGCGGGGATTCCGGTTGATGTCGGCCGCAGAGATCTCCGTGTGCCTTGAATGAGGCATGTTGAATATATCGTCGAAACCTCTGATGAGCGGCTCGTCCCTTATGTTCAGGGTGTGGCGGAATATCCCTGACATCTTCTTTTTCATGGGGTATTTCGGTATGCCGTAATGATAGTATAAGCCGGCCTGTGCGCCCCAGCATATGAAGAGGGTGGAGTTGACGTTGTCGACCGACCAATCCATTATCCCGCACAGCTCATTCCAATAGTCCACATCCTCGTATTCGATGTTCTCCACCGGAGCGCCGGTTATGATCATCCCATCAAATTTTCTGTCTTTGATCTCATCGAAGGTGTAGTAGAATTTGTCAAGATATTCCTGCGAAATGTTCTTTGACTCGTGGGTGGCCATTTGCAGCAGGAATATGTTGATCTGCAGCGGGCTGTTCCCCAAAAGCCTGAGGATCTGTATCTCCGTCTCGATCTTCGTCGGCATGAGATTCAAGATCAGGATCTCCATCGGGCGTATATCCTGGGTCGTTGCGCGCCCCTCTCTCATTACGAAGATGTTCTCTGACTCGAGGGCATCGCCTGCAGGCAGGTCATCCGGTATTTTTATCGGCATCGGAAGCTGTTCTCTCCCTCAGTATTCAATGCCTTTCCTTGCCCCTACGCCCTTGTCGAAGGGATGCTTGATCAATGACATCTCGGTCACGAGGTCTGCGTACTCGATAATCTCTTTCGGCGCGCCTCTTCCCGTAAGCACGATCTCGATATTCTTCGGCCGTCCCTTCAGCATCTCGATGACCTCTGCGGGGCCTATGAGCTTCCAGCTCATGGCGTTGTTGATCTCGTCGAGTATCACAAGGTCGTATTTTCCGGAATAGATCTCCTCTTTAGCCCTGTCCATGGTCTCACGTGTCACCCTGATGTCCTCTTCCCTGGGGACCTTTGATACCATGTGGTTGAGGCCGAGAGGAAGTATCGTGAAATTCGGGACCTTCTCCGCTGCCAGATGCTCGCCGTAGTTCTCGGGCGGTTTGAGGAATTGTATCATAAGCACCTCCAGACCGCGCCCCGACGCTCTGAAGGCAAGACCTAATGAAGCGGTGGTCTTCCCTTTACCCGGCCCGGTGTAGACCTGCACCAAACCCAATTTGTTCTTTATTTCCGAAGGTATGCTGCTCATTTCTATCAATAACGAATGGCGTCTTCAGAATTAAAAACAACCCCTGCTAAAATGATGATGTAAGGTATAATTAAATCGAAGCCGATACAGTGGCGATGGAGCACTCTGCAAGAACTATCACCGGGGAAATGAAGACGCTTCTCATCGCGTGCTGCATAGGGGCGCTCATGATGCCCCTAATGAGCACGATGATGAATCTGGCACTTGTAGACATCGGCATCTATTTTGACAGAGGCTCCGAGGATCTTGCTTTGGTCAACACCATCTTCCTCTTGGGATCTGTTGCGGCGATGGTCCCCCTTGTGAGGATAGGGGACATAATAGGCAGGAAGAAGATATTCATCTTCGGTCTCGCCCTTACTCTCGTTTTTTCGGCAGTGGCCGCACTCAGCCCGGACTTCAATGTCCTGCTTGCGGCGAGGTTCGCAATGGGCATCGGGTCTGCGGCGGTATCCGTCACAAGCGTGGCGATGATAACCGACATATTCCCCTGCGAGAGGAGAGGCTGGGCAATCGGGATACAGACCGCCTGCATCTATGCGGGAGCGGCGATCGGGCCGGCCTTCGGAGGGT
>JAKQBQ010000039.1 GCA_029574055.1 Methanobacteriota archaeon | reverse complement strand
ATCCCGTGGAAGAAGTGCTCTTCCCCACCGCTCATCTCGAGGGCGATATCGCCGATGATCTCCTGCACCGACGTCCGGTACATCTTCCCGGTGCCGCCGCATCTGCCGCAGCCCTTCCCTTTGCACATTCTGCACGGCCATATGGTCTGCGGTATCTCCCTGCTGTATTTGCGGTATCTCCCGGCGATGAATATGGGGGAGATGTCGAGAGCGACATCGGCAAACCTCGTATCTATGCAGGCCACCACTTGGGGGTTCTTGAATTCGACCGGGCGGTTGATCATGGGGAAAGAAAGCTTCCCGATCTCCCTGTTGAGCTCCGTTTTGATGCTCTCCGCATCATCCAGGCCGAATTGTTCCCAAAGCGCCCTTTCCCTTTCCGCTATCTCGGGCTCCACCTTCGATCCGACAAGGAAATTGTCCGATTCGACGCTGTTCACGCTTTCCGCCACGGCCTCCGCGAACCTCGGCATGAGGTCGAACACGTTCTCACAGAGGCTGCAGAACTCCGGGGATGGGATATCCTTTCCTGCTTCGGATAAGGCTTCACGTATCATGCGCCCGCGGGCGTCGTTGGTCGTTCCTGTCCCCACCTTCCCGAACATCCTTCCCAAGCAGTGGTCGCAGATCCCGGAGGATGCGAGCCCCTCCGCCGCGTTCAGCCTTTCCGAGATCCAGTCTTCCATGGGAACATCTCACAGGTCGAAGCCCATCTCGGCGATCCTGAGCCTCGGGCGCTGGCTCTCCAGATAGTGGTATACGGTCGCATGCTCGCTCCCGCCGAGTATGAGCTCGACGGCATGTTTCGCGACGGGCAGGCTGATCGAGTTGCCGATCAGGGACACGGTGTTCCCGTACACGGACATGTAGCATCCGGTGAGGTCTTCGATGATCCTCCTGGTCTTGCCTCCCGCGCCTATGAGCCTCCCCCTGACCCTTTCCAATTGGTTGGGCCTGCCGCCGGCCACTTCCTTGAGGTCGAAAGATTCGAAATATTCATCGTCCTCGAAAAGCCTGAACGCCCGGTCGGGGTTGAAACCTCTCCCGATGGCCCTTATGACATCCATGATCTTCAGGGCCATGAGGGGGTCCACACCCTCCGCCTCTTCGTTGAAAAGAACTCCACCCTCAGTATCGATATCGAGCTTTATCCCGGATGTCTTCTCTATCGCTCTTTTCGTCTCGCCGTTCTTCCCAATGAGAATTCCGACGCGGTCTCCCGGTATCCTTACGGACCTCATTCCTCTTCCTCCTCTTCATCAGTGCTGTTCAGTATTTCGTCCATTATCTTGTCCGGATCGATGATATCCGCTCCTCTGTTCTTGAAGAAGCGGTTGACGTTCGCGATATCCCTTATCAGTAGATCTTTAGCGTTGTAAAAGTCATTGGTCATCGCCTGCCCGCAGTCGATCAGGATAGGCTGCCCCTCCCATACGAGCACGTTGTATTCGCTCAGGTCCCCATGTACCAGATGGGCGTCTTTCCACCCATCGATGATGAAAGAGAGGACCTCGTCGTACATTTCCGTCGGATCCTCGAGTTTGACATCCTTAAGCTGCGGGGCGGGACTGTACTCGTCGCCGATGTACTCCATCAGGAGGCAGTTCTTGTCGAAGGTGACCGGCTCCGGGACGGGGATCCCGGCATCTGCGTATCTTCTGAGATTGGAGAATTCTTTGTTCGCCCATGCGTAGATGAGCTTCCATCTGTTGCCCACGACCCCCTTGAACCTCGGGTCCCCTTCGATATACTTGCCCACGTTCTTGAAGGTCGACGTGGACGTTCTGAATATCTTGAGCGCCAGCGGATCCCCGTCCTCATCGACGGCAAAGAACACATTGCCTTCTTTGCCGGTGGATATGGGGTATCTGACGGTGTCGATGAATCCCGCCTTCATGAGATCGTAGATGGTCATGAGCGTCTTCTTATCAAAGACCTCGCCGTCCGTCTGCCTCTCATCCCCCGTTTTGTTGGTCTTCAGCGCATCGACGCGCTGTTCGAGATAAGCGTATTTCTCATCGTACGAGGGCATTCAGGATATACCCCCTTCTCAAAAAATGTCAAGGCTCTTCGGCACTTTGCCCTTCTTGCTGAGGTTCACAGCCTGGGTCCTTGTGTATCTGAATCTTACGTCGCATTTGTCGGGCTGGAAGTCCCAAAGGGAAACGACCAGGAGGTCGCCTTCGCGTATCCACATCCTTTTTTTGATCTTTCCGGGTATGCGGCCGACCCTGGAAACGCCGTCCTCGCACATGACCTTGATCTTCGATGCGCCGAGCAGCTGATCCGCTATCCCGAACATCTCACCTTCCTTTATGTTCGGCATTCGTACGCGGGATACATCCTCTTCTGGGCTCTCGAACGGTTCTTCTACCGGCATTTAACGATCTCCGTTATGCCATGTAGCATTAATCCCTTTTAAATATTATCCCAAGAAACGAGCCGCAGTTCGAACAAAAAACTATTTTAACCTTATCAAGCATGAGCGCCGTAGGCTCTGGTAGTGTAGCGGCCAATCATTCGGCCCTTTCGAGGCCGACACCCGGGTTCGAATCCCGGCCAGAGCACTAAATTCCGTTCATGCCACGAGGGTCTTGCGGAACGCATTGCTTGCTTTTGCGACCTCGTCCACGTTATCCCTTGTGACGATGCGGACATCCGGCAGCTTCTTCGGGTGGGACGCTAGCATCGTGGACATGAGGTACGGGTCGGGGGAGGGCATTCTCTTCAGTTTCTCCCTCTTCCAGTTCTCCACCAGATCGAAGACCGCCTCTATCCCCTCGTTATAGAACTCCTGGGCTATCACTGCGGCTACTGTGCAGTCCCTTGACATCACGGCGATGTTGGATTTTCTGACCGCAAAGTCGCAGCCGTTGAAGGACATGGCAAGGCCGCTCCTTTCTTTTATCGTGTCCAGGGCGTGTATGTCTGTTATATCTCCACCGATGAATGCGGTGCCGTCGAAATCTATCTGCGTCCTTTTCCTCAGGTCGATCAGGAAATATGCCTTCTCGTTCGCCCCCACCGCCCTGAACTGCCTCATCATCCCCGATACAGGCATGTTCTTCAGCCGGTCGTTGAATATCTCGTCGAGGGTAACGACCATATCGATCTCGTCCTGCTGCAGTTTCGTGGGAACATTCAGTTTATATTCCTGCCTCGGCATCTTCAGCCTTGTTATTGCGGCGGCCATCTCTCTGACGGCCTTCGCCTCCTGCCTCGGCATGTCGTAATCGTCGAAGGTCAGGTCGGTGCAGTCTATGAGCGCCCTTGGCACATCAAGGTTGTTGCAAATGTTCAGCACGTTATGTTCGTAAGAAGAGGTGGTGATGAACACGGGCAGGGTGTCCATCATGTGCCTCATCACCTTCTTTGCCTCCGGAACGAGATCCATCGACTTCCCGCAGTGCTCCAGGGCTGCGAAGTCGGTCATCCCGAAGGCCTTCAGGAAAGGCGCTATGAATCTTGCGGTGTTCCCCGAGCGCCCGTCCGAGCGGTTGAGGACGTAGGCAACTATGTCATCATATCTCGACACGATGTCGTAAAGCTTATCCCCATTGTCGACGAACCGCTTGCAGAGGTCCCTGGAACTGTTATTGTACTGCAGGAATCCCTTGCAGCTGCAGACCATCTGCTTGTCATGCACAAGGCCCAATTCTCCGGCGGGATCGTACTCTTCCATCATTGCACCTCAAAGCGAGCCCTCGACCTCCGAGGTCAGGTCGTACGGTTTATCGAGGACCACGCCGTTCTCCATAAGCGTCTTGTTCTTTATCTTCACTCTGCCGCCGGCGAACAGCCCTATGGTGGAAACGATCAGAGGAAGCTCCCTCTTGGTGCCTTCCTCTCTGATCTTCTTGAAGAGCGGCTCTTCCGTGCCTTCCCTGCCGATGACATCTTCCAGCGATGAGGCGGCGATCTTCTTCTCGATGTCATTCCAAAGATCATCGAACCCCTCTCCTCTGATGGGAAAGCCGCAGTAGGTCAGCGCCGCTCCCCTGTCCCACTCTTCTGTGCATATGTGTATCATGACGCCGTGGTCATCCGCTTTATCCTTTATCAGAGACCATATGACCTCTTCCCAAGTCCCCTTCGGGCCGTCCGGGAGCGCCGGGTGGAGGTTGATCATATCGTATGCTTCGCACGTCTCATCATCCATCCACAGCATGTACCCTGCGAGGACGCCCAGGTCGAAATCGTATCTTCCGGTGAGTTCCCTGAGCTTCTTTCCGTACTCGGCCCTCCAGGCGGCCTCATCGCTCTTCCTTATGTCGGGGCGGAATTCTTTCCAGGACAGGGTGATCAGCGGTATCCCGTAGCTTTCCACAAGGTCGAAGAACATCTTCCTCTGCTCTTTCTTAGGATTGGGGTCCTCTTCGTTGTTCCAGTTGCAGAACACGAACGATATATCGATATCCAGAAGCCCCTGCTCCTTCCTGTGCATGACCGTTTTCAAAAGGTTCCTGGAACCCGGACCCCTTCCTGTGGAGAACCACCCTAGTCTGAGCATTATATCATTCCACCGAAAGCCGTGAGAGTATATTTGTTATACGTCAAAAATGACGGTCACGGAAGGCTCATCGGGATCCACGGACAGCATATGGTAGGTCACCGCTTTGATCTCAGACCTTACGCGGTGCCTGCTTTTGTCGAGTATCTCCCCAACTCCCTCGCAGGTCAGAGCATTCCCGTTGAACTTGACGGTCAGTCCGCAGAGGACGACCCCGTCGCAATCCTCGAGGAAAAGCAGCTCCGAAAGGAAGGCATACAGAAGATCCTCCCGGCAGTCTCCGGCCGCTTCTATCTCGAACTTTTCTGCCGGCCTAACGGTCGACAGATCCACCGTCTGGTCGAACAGCGCATAGCCAGCATTGGCAAAGCATTCTTCCAGCGTCTTCCCGTATGCCTTGACCATGAGGTCGGCCGTATGGTCTATCAGCTCGTATCTTTCCACATTTCCGTATACGAAAGAGGAGTATATGGCATTGATGCATACCGCCCGAAAAAGGATGCTGAGTCCGATCGGAGGCGCATGGGGGGGGGGGTTTGCGGGGATTCTTTGACCCAATGCTTTTTAGTATTCACCATCACTATATAATCCAAACATTCCCCGAGGAACGTTCGTTGAAGAAGGTGTTCACTATGGAGTCAATGAAAAACAAGGAAAGGAGGAAGGAAATGAGGCCCCCGCCCATCGGCTTTGCAAGGAAAAGCCAGCATACGGCGGCGGTATTGGCGGTGCTGCTTCTCGCGGTAACAGCGATGGGAGCGTTCTCCCTTGCGTCCGAGACATCGGGAGCCGGCCACAGCAATACTCAGATCGACCTTAACGCAGATTTTAAAAATAAAAACTATACCAACTGGAATTCCAACGCGGCTGGAACCCTATTCATAACCGGCGGCACCGTCACCGTGATCGGCACCGTTGCCGACGCCGAGGAGACGCTCACATTCGAAATGGCCTCTGTCGCGACGGTCAAGTGGGCGGCTACATATTCGACTTCGGTTGAAGGAAAAAATGCGCTTAAAATCAACGGCGGCGGCGCATTCGGGGTCGTGGCCGGCGGCTCGGTGTCCACCACCGGTTTTAATGCTTTCGCCATCTATATTACCGGCACAGGTCTTTCTTTCAAAGTGACCGGCGGCTCGGTGTCATCCTCGCAAAGCCTCGCTATCCAGTCTTACGGCAATAATATCATCATCACAGTGACCGGCGGCTCGGTGTCATCCGGCGGCATCTATGCTATCCATTCTTACGGCAGTAATGCCAACATCGCAGTGAGCGGAGGCACGGTGTCATGCTCCCGCGGCGACACCATCTATGCTGATGGCACAAACTCCATCATCACAGTGTCCGGCGGCACAGTGTCCAACACAGACTATACAGGGACCGCCATCGAAGCTAAGGGCGCAAATGCCAATATCAAAGTGTCCGGCGGCACAGTGTTCAACAAGAACGTGTCCTATCCCGCCATCCGCGCTGCCGACGCAGGTTCCAACATCGGCGTTACAGGCGGTTTCGTATTTTCTTACGGCACAGGGGCATCCAGCGTGATAAACGGCGGCGGCTTCACAGTTCCCTCCGGAAACGGCATCGTCGTTGCGTGGAATACGACAGGAGGCACAGGCAATTTCATAGAGGGCTCGAAGACCAACCTGGTATCTTCCTCTCTATGGAGTGCTGCGACCGTAATGTGGCATAACAACGGCACCGACAGCGGCATATCATACAAACTGAACGCAAACGAGGGCTTCTTCCCGATAGCGGGGATCACGGTAGGCCCGGAGAAATATGCTGTGACCGTCAACGGCGGAACCGCCAGCCCCACGACGGCGGCGGCCGGCGAGACGGTGGCCATCACCGCGAACCCGGCACCTGAAGGGCAGCAGTTCAAGCAGTGGAACATCTCGCCCACAGTCACCTTCACAGGCGGCAC
>JAKQBQ010000029.1 GCA_029574055.1 Methanobacteriota archaeon | reverse complement strand
AGCATCCTGAGGAATTCTTCATCTGTGAAGGACTTCGGAACAATTATAACATTCCCATGTAACATGTCGTTCAAGCTCTTTAACAGATCTTTCTCCTCGGCCGGCGTTATTGGATCGTCATCAAAAAATGATGGCTCATGTTCGGAATTAGGCACTTTATCACCTTTTAGTCAATGAATGATATGTCTTTAGTTGATTAATGTGTTTTGAAAACTGTTTCCATACGGATCAGATGATGCTCTGCTGATCCCATATTCTTTTCTGTGGGAGCTTTCGCGAATGCCTAACCCCCATAAACTTCTATCGCAGCATCAATCCTTCAGACAACCGATCGGAACAACATACACGCCGTCGGGGCGGCGGTATGCATAGTTCAGCCCGGTAAGTACCATCAGGAACTTCGGTTCCCCCGCATGATCGGTGTCTATCTTTCGCCTGAGTTTGAGAAGGTTCTCCGCCGCTTCATCGATCATGTTCCCGCCGAGTTTTATCTCCGCCGCCCCCCAGTCCCCGTTGTTCAGGTGTATCACGGCGTCCGCTTCCATACCGGAGCTGTCATGGTATTGGTTGACGCTGCCTCCAAGCCTGTCAGCGTACACTCTGAGGTCCCTTATGCAGAGGCTTTCGAACAATAGATCGAAAGTGTCGATGTCGTTTATCAGATCGGCGGGGGATGCTCCCAAAGCTGACGCGGCTATGGACGGATCTACGAATTGGCGTTTGTCCGCCGTACGTATGGCCGTCTTTGACCGCAGTTTCGGGCTCCATGCGGAAAGATCCTCTATGACGAACAATTTGCGTAAAGCGTTGGAATATGATGCGAGCGTTTTATCATCCAGCGTGCTGCCTCCGGAGGAAACGTCATCTATGATCGTCTTGTTCGAAGCGAATGACGATATGTGCCGCGCATATGAGCGCAGTATCTTCCGCGCCCTTTCCGGATTCCTTTTTATGTCATCAACCTGAGTGATATCCGTGTCTGTGAGGGATCGAAAATAATTATCGGCTATCAGGAGGGCGGTCTCGTCGTCATCGCCGATCGATTCCGGCCATCCGCCCCGGCAGATGAGATGCGCGATCCGGTTGAAGGTTATTTCTGAAGTGCCGGAGATCTCGGGAACGCCGTTGAACAGGCTGCCGAGGGAGACCTCTCCCGTGGATTCCAATGACTCGTAGAGCGACATGGGGCGCATGATGACCTTTGCCATCCGCCCGGTGCCGGAATGGCGGCCTTTGTCTTCGACCGGCCTTGCCGAGCCTGTCAGGATATATTGGCCGCGTCCTCCGTTCGTATCTATGTCCCAGCGTATGTGATCCCATAGCTGTGGAAGCTTTTGCCATTCATCGAAAAGGATGGGGCGTTCGCCTTTCAGCACGTTCTCCTCTTCCGTCGCCATATAGGTCTGGTATTGTTTGAGGACCTTGGCGCGCTGCAGCTCGACAACGGTGTTCGAGAAACGCTTCGCGGTAGTGGATTTCCCGCACCATTTCGGCCCTTCTATGACCACACACCCGGACGCCTTCAATTGTTTCGCGAGTTTGTCTTCGATCATCCTTGGCAGATATTCTTTCATGTTTGTCTCCGGTGTGCATGGTTCGACGTACTGACAGAACCGCAATTTATAGAATCCGATGTTTGTTAATAAAATTTTCCGAAGATTGTGAATGATTTATTCCGAAGATTGTTGACGTTTTGTTCCGAAGATTGTTAAATGTGATGAAATAAAATGTGTGCGGAAGCGCTGCTTTCCGCCGGTCCTCCCTTTTAGGAAGTTTGGTTTACAGATCGCCGCCTTTGGCCTTCGCCTGCGCCCGCTTCATGCGCGCCTTCGCGTCGAACCCTGTCGCCTTCTCCACGAAGACATTCAGCTTCCTTTTGCTGTCCAATATCTCGTCGTCGGCCATCTTCCCGTCCTTGCTGGCGGTCACCACTTCCAGCTTGTCCTTGCTTAGCACCTTCACCGTGATGCTCTCCAGCACCCCGTATGAAGAAACAAGCGAATCCCCTTTCTGAGATACGTTCCCGAAGACCTCCTTCATCATCTTGCCGAGAAGATCCCCCTCTATGTTCTTGTGCCAGCCTTTCTTGATATCGTACTCAACCATCTTTTTCACTTCCTAACGCAAGGTCGTCCGCGAACCCTCTGTCCAGGTCCGCCGCCGTACCAAGTATCGTCTCCAATCCCAAATATGTTTGCCAATCCTTTTTGCATCCGCACTCGATATCGAGATCCTTCGGATCCTGCGAGAAAGAGAACTTCTCGATCCCGTCCAGGGCCTTCCTGTCGCATTCGCCGCAGTTGTGCACTCCTCTGGATGAGCCTCCTCCGGAGGGGGAGGACATCAGGCGCGCATCCACGTTCCCGGACAGGCGCCTCATCACCTCGATGAGAGACCAGATCCACGGCGGCCGGAGATCGCCGGCCCTCCACAGCCTTTCGGCGTATGTTCCGCGCTGTACATTGAGCGGGTTGATGGAGATCTCGTCGGAGAACTCATCGGCGAACGCCGCCGACCTGACGGCATCCTCTATCGCCGCTGACTCGGTGAGGAATGGGGGCTTCAGCAGCAGGTACGTTCTGACGCTGAGCCCGGCCTCCTTTATCATCAGCCCCGCCCTTCTGCTGTCCTCCGGGGTGAACCCTTTGTCGATGGAGACCTTGAGGACCTCCGGGTCCGAACTCTCGAGACCCAGCGCTATTGTCACTGTCTTTGGAAGCGTGGATAATATCTCTTTGTTCACAAACTCCGGGCGGCTTTCGAATAGTATCCTTTCGCAGCCGGAGAATTCGCTGAGCATCCTCTGCCTGATCGGCGC
>JAKQBQ010000083.1 GCA_029574055.1 Methanobacteriota archaeon | reverse complement strand
AGCCTGGATTCCGGCTTGTTGATCCTTGGGCGGTTCGTATCCGCATCGCGCCTGAAAGTTATATCCACGGCGGAAAGGAACTTGTTCATCCCTTCCCTCATATCCAGCGGGCCCTCTCCTATGCCGTGGTGCCCCGGCTCTCCGCTGAATACCATCATCGAATCGGAGACCATATCGAGGAAATAGATATCGTGGTCGACGATCATCCCGCTCCTTCCGGTCTTCTCCATCATCCTCCTTATGGTCTTGGCGGCGTTCATCCTCTGGTTGGAGTCGAGATACGCCGAGGGCTCGTCGAAAAGATACATGTCAGCATCCACCGCGAGGCACATCGTTATGGCTACCCTTTGGAGCTCTCCGCCGGAAAGGGTCTTGAGGTCCTTGTCCATAAGATGCTTGATGCCCAGGGGGTTCAGCACTTCCCCTTCGAAGAATCCGGAATTCACAGTATCGTAAGCCTTTGAGAAAAGAAGGTCCCTGACGGTCCCTTCGGCATCGGCGGATATGTATTGGGGTTTGTACGACACCTTCACAACAGTGCCCAGCTCTCCCTTGTCGGGTTTGATCACGCCTGCAAGCATCTTCACAAAGGTGGTCTTCCCTGTTGCGTTGGGCCCAACGATCCCCACCGATTCTCCGATCTTGACCGCGCCCTTCTCAATGGTAAGCCTGAATCCTCCCAGATCCTTCTCCACGCTTTCGAACTCCACGAGGTCGGGGGTGTTCCATTCCGACCTCGGAGGGGAGGATTCGAACTCTATCGGCCTATCTCTGAACCTTATGTTCTCCTCCGGGAGGTACCCGTCCAAGTACACGTTGATAGCGGTCCTGACCTGCCTTGCCAGCGTGAATACGCCGTATGCGCCCTCGGAACCGTATACTATGCTGACGCTGTCGGCAAGGTAATCCAATATCGCAAGGTCGTGCTCGATGGCGATCACCTGTTTATCGGCGCTCAGGCCTTTTATTATCCTTGCCATTTTCACCCTTTGGTAAATATCCAGATATGACGTCGGTTCATCGAAGAAGTAGATGTCCGCCTCCTTCATCATGGTGGCCGCCATGGCAAGCCTCTGAAGCTCTCCGCCGGAGAGTTTTGTCAGTTCGCGGTCCAAGACCTCCTTCAATTCGAAGAGCTCCGCAGCCTCGTCGATGCTCATCCTCTCTTGGACCCTGCCCAGAAGGTCTCTCACAACTCCGTTCACGCTCTGAGGCAGCTTGTCAACGTACTGCGGCTTCATTGCGATCCTCATATTCCCCGAGTATACGCTTTTGAGATGATCGTACAGTTCGGTCCCGGCAAAGTGCTCCAGCACCTCTTCCTTCGAAGGAGGGTCTTCGTACCTTCCCAGGTTGGGGATCTCCGTCCCGGACAGCAGTTTTATCGCGGTGGTCTTGCCGATGCCGTTCGGCCCCAGTATGCCGGTGATCAATCCTTTCTTTGGGATCGGGAGCCGATAAAGGCGGAAAGTGTTCTCGCCGTATTGATGCACCATTTCCCCTTTGAGCTCGTCGGCAAGGCCGATGATCTTTATCGCTTCGAACTGGCATTTGTTCACGCATATGCCGCACCCGTGGCACAATGCCTCGGAGATGACCGGCTTCCCTCTCTCGGTGAATGTGATGCACTCTACGCCCGTTCGAACGAGGGGGCAGAACTTGATGCATTCCTTGTTGCATTTTCGACTTTGGCATCTGTCATGCAACACGGCGGCTATTCGCATACTTCCGCCTATTTATGAGGTTTGATTTAACCTTTAGGATATTCCGATGATATCAGAGGGCCTTCGGCGTCATTGCGCCGGTCATGATCGGATAGTAGTCAGTGAATGTGATGTCTCTGACATAATCCAGATCCCCCCATAAGATCTTGAACCCCTTGAACCCCTTGAGTCTTTTATATCTTCCAAGAAAAGCTTCTTTTTCTTCGGGAGTAGCTTCTCTTTTCTCTCCGACAGTACCGGCCATCTTTATGCCGGACGGTTTATCGAAAACCCCCTTGCGGAACGATCGGAACCAAAAGAGCGTAGAGCCGTTGATCAACATGAGGCATACCTTTCCGTTATCCTCTATATTCCTGCTCATGACCGTCGGGAATACGTCAAAGAAGAAACCAGTGGCGTTGTCTCTCAGGACAAGCGATCCGATGGGCGTCACGTTGGGTTCCTTTTCACTGCTGGCTGTCGCAAAAGAACAATGAAAGGCTTTTTTTGAATATTCGTTGTAGTAGCTTGTTATCTTCTTCCAGACGTCATCGGTTATTTCCATGCAGATCTCTCCTCGTCGTTAATATGTATGCCGTAGTATAAGGCATCTCGCTGTGTGTTCGGAGTTTCTGGATTTCTCACATCACACAAGTTCGGCGGATGACCATCAGAATAAATACAACGTAAACGTCCTTCCTCGGCTCTCAGAAGGCATCTTCATGTCTTTTTCTTTGTGATTCTGTAAACTGTGTCTACTTCCGGCTCCAGTTGTTTTCTGTCAATTATTGGCATCGTGCCGGGCGGCACATCGGATATGTCCACTGTGATCTCTTTCGTGGGGAGAGTGCAGCGTAATCCCGGCCTGAGACGAAGATCGACGAACAATATCCTATCCCCATGGTCAAGATATTCTCTTGCCAGATCCAACAAGTCGGGATTCAGGGGATCCCATGAGAAATATTGGTTCATATCAGAGTACATGTCCAGCAATTCTCTGTGGTCGTAATCTTCGTAATAGTCTCTTTCAACCATGCTTTTTCCAAGACCCCAGATGTGCCAAACCGGAGAATATTCATCATATACCAAACATTTCAGATATTCCGAGGAAAGCGGCAGATCTGTGAACACAGCCGTAAATCGCTTCATCGCATCCTCTGTCCAGCCGGATCTGTACTCGGCGGCGATCATTTTGGACCTTTCGCTTTTGACGATCCGATATACTCCGAACAATTCGGGTTCGAATTCTTCTCCATTAATGAGAGGTATTGTGCCCGGCAGGAAGTCCGCAACATCTATTATGGTTTCTTTTTGCGGAGGATATACCCAATTGACCTCATCACCGCCGGCAAGCTGCAGGTGGACAAATATTATTTGATCCCCATATTCCAGATATTCTCTTGCAAAACAAAGCGTGTCACTGTTCAGAGGATTCCACAAGAGATACAGGTTGAGGTCCGGATACATCGCCTGTACTTCTTTATGATCCCATAAGTATCCTTTCTCAATACAGCTGTCATATTTCTCTCCGCAACGTTCGACTTCCCAAGCACGTCTGGAATCTCCTAAATCCTTCAGAGAACGAAGACTCAATGATTCAAGAGGCACATCTGTAAAAACTGCTGTAAAATCGGTTACGGTACCACCTTTAGTTCTCTATAGAAAGCAGGGATATTATAAGTTAGTGGAAAAATACGCATTTTGAAACAGGAACATAGCGGTATAACGCTGGCTCCACTTTGGAATAGTTCATTACTTGGGAGAGTTATTACGAAATATGGAGACGCGCGCTACGAAGGGCGTAGAGGTCATGTTGGGAGACCCGAAGAAAGCCATCATCGCTTTCTCGATACCCATCGCGGTCGCGCTCCTCGCCCAGCAGGGCAATAACTTGGTAGATAGCTTCTGGGTCACCGGCCTGGGCGCGAGCGCCATGGCGGCACTGGGGCTGGTGTTCCCTGTGTATGCCGTCTTGATCGGGATCGGCAACGGCCTGGGCATCGGAACGGCAGCCGCCATAGCAAGGCACATCGGGATGGGAAAGACGGAGGATGCAAGCAGGATAGCCGTGCAATCATTGACGCTGTGCGCCATCG
>JAKQBQ010000188.1 GCA_029574055.1 Methanobacteriota archaeon | reverse complement strand
GCTCGGGCTTTCGATAGAGGCAGCGAACGCCTCTGCCGACATCATCGTGTTCTGCGGCGTATCCTTCATGGGGGAGACCGCGAAGATACTCAGTCCCGGCAAGAAGGTCTTCAACCCGGTGCCGGACGCGGAATGCGCCATGGCTGCCATGTGCACTGCTGAACAGCTCAGGACGTTCAAGGAGGAGAACCCCAACTGTGTTATTGTGGGGTACGTCAACAGCACCGCCGAAGCCAAGACGGAGATGGACGTCTGCTGCACATCGTCGAATGTCGTCAAGATAGTGGAGTCCCTCAAGTGGAGCGAAGTGCTCTTGGTGCCGGACAGGAACCTCGGAGCATACGCGGCATCGAAGACCGGGATAGATGTGATCCAATGGAACGGGTTCTGCCCCGTACACCATTACATGACGGCACAGAAGGTCGTCGACATCAAGAAAAAATATCCGAACGCTTTCGTCATGGCCCACCCGGAATGCAGGATGGAGGTGCTGGCACTTGCGGATCACGTCGGTTCCACCGAATCGATGATAGCAGTCTCGAAAGCATCCGATAAGAAGGAGTTCATCGTTCTGACGGAGATCGGGATGAAGTACCGGCTGGAAAAAGAGAGCCCGGGAAAGACATTCCATTTCCTTGATCACGCTGTCTGCAGCACCATGAAGATGGTGACGCCCGAGGCCATCCTCCGTTCGTTGGAAGACGGTTTCGGGGAAGTGGATATCTGCGAAGAGACACTCACCGCAGCAAGGGACGCCGTCGTTAGGATGATAGAGCTGTCTTAACGCCTGATCCGAGAACACGGTGCGGACAAGGCTTTTAAAAACCGCTGCACTCTTATAGGAAAGGGGTGGCGGTCATGGAAGACGACAAGGCACACATCACTATCTACACCTTCATAGGCAGGCCGGAAAGGGTGAAGGAGGCATTGGTCTCCAAATTTGCTGAAGGGACCAAAAAGGTCGGAAAAGCGATCGTTGATGAAAAAGGGATAGAGGTCTTCTCCATCCGTCTGAAAGACAGGTCGGAGATGGAGTTCCACATTCCTTCCGACAGGGAGTTCATCGATTCGCACATCGCCGGCATGCACGAGCTGTACAGACAAGTGAGGTGTGTGGATCGGGACCTGCATCAGAGCGTTTTGAACCAGATAAGCGTATTCAACTGCGTGGTCGGCTGCTCCTTCGAACCCGATGACAACGATGATCGTATGAACTACATCCTCGGTTCTATATTTGCGGCGGCAAAAGAGGTCAACGGGCTCATAATGATGCCTGACATGAGCCTTTTCAACGGCGATGGGGAACTGGTGCTGTCGATCGAAGGAAAAAGCGATCTTTCCGAATACACTCCGATAGGGAATGCCGACGCCATCGACGGCAGCGAGGAAGAGTCCCCGGAGGATGCCGCCCGCCGCGAAAGATCCATAGCGGTCCTGAAGCAAAAGAACATCTCATACCTTCCGACCCTGCGTTCTGCTGTGGCCGAGGCAAAAGCGAACATCCGCCAACCCGAAGAAGTAGCGCGCCGGCTGTTCGCCATGTTCGCCGTATGTGTCTACTGCGAAGCCCGCGGCGGCGGAGAGACATGGGATGAGGCGCAGAAATACCTGGAAAAGGCTGACGAGACCCTCGGCGGCTTGCTTAGAGACAGCCTTTCGCCGAGGAGAAAGAGTTCTTGGCCGTCAAAGACCCCGACCCGCAATGGCTTGCGAAGTTCGGATGGAGGTATGAATGCTGCCACGTCCTTATGTGGGCGCTCGGGATCCAAGAAGAGCTTGGATATCCGGATCATATATGCGACGTTGCCGGCATGGCGCAGATACTCTGGCGACAACACAATATAGCAGAGTTCCTCGGACACGCCGGGCTCCGCTCCGAAGAAGAGATCCTGGACGCTGCCGACCTGATACTGCGGTACGATTGGGCATGCGTATCCAGGCATGTCCACGGCGGCGGGAGCACAGCCGGATTGAATAGAGATGTGGTATACGAATGGCATTATGCCTTCAACTGGCTTATCGGAGC
>JAKQBQ010000175.1 GCA_029574055.1 Methanobacteriota archaeon | reverse complement strand
GGGTCGGCGGGATAATAAGGGACATAATAGCCATGGGAGCACGTCCGACGGCATCAATGGACGGACTTTTCTTTGGCGATCCTTCACTTAAAAAAACAGAGAATCTCTCCAAAGGGATAGTCGAGGGGATAGGAGCTTACGGGAATGCTGTGGGCGTGCCCGTCGTAGGTGGAAAGACATTCTACTCCCCCTGCTACACCGACAACCCTCTCGTAAACGCTTTCTGCGCCGGCTTCGTCCGCCTTGACAAGATGGCAAGCTCACAGACCGCGAAGAGCGGAGACTTTGCCGTGCTGCTGGGCTCCAAGACGGGTCGCGACGGGATCGCGGGAGCTTCTTTCGCCTCCCGCGAACTTGATGAGGACTCGAAGGCGAGCAAGCCGCAGATACAGATCGGAGACCCGTTCGAGGAAAAGCTCCTCATCGAATGCTGCCTGGATCTTCTCGACAAAGACCTGATCGCATCGATGCAGGACATGGGAGCCGCCGGCATACTCTCCTCCTCGAGCGAGATTGCCCACAAGAGCGGCTGTGGCATAGACATCAACGTCGAAATGATACCCCTTAGGGAAAAGGGCATGGAGCCGTGGGAGATCTTCCTCTCTGAATCACAGGAGCGCATGCTCCTTATAGTCGAGAAGGATAAGCTCGATCCGGTATTTGCGCTGGCAGCGCATTACGGGCTGGACTGCGCCGTGATCGGCAACATGACGGATTCGGGCCGTTACAGGGTCTACGACAGGGGCGAACTTATAGCCGACCTGCCGACTTCGATACTCGGCAATGCTCCCGAGGCCGTATGGCCGTCGGCAGCCCCCGACGACAGCGGGTCCGGATCTGCGGACCGTGCGGCCCTTGCGTCAAAGGATCCGGAGAGCGATCTGCTCTCCCTTATCTCCTGCCACAACGGCAGAAGCAAGCATTGGATATGGGAGCAGTACGACTCGATGGTGCAGCTCCATACGATAGAGGGTCCCGGATCACCGGTCGCGGCAGTAGAGGTCCCCGATACAAAAAGGGCATGCCTGCTGACCATGGAGGCTGAACCCTACAAATGCCGGACAGATCCCTACATCGGAGCTTCTGAGACGATGGCCCTTTCACTAAGGGGGCTGTGGGTAGCCGGAGCCGAAGTCCTTGGCATGACGAACTGCCTCAATTTCGCCTCCCCCGAAGTCCCGGAAAAATTCTACGAACTCGAGCAGTCCATCAAGGGTCTCGCGGATACGTGCAGAGATCTCGACTGTCCCGTAGTTTCGGGAAACGTGAGCCTCTACAACGAAACGGCGAGCGGACAGATCTATCCCACTCCCCTCGTAGTGACCGCGGGACTTGTCAAAGACAGGGATTCGCGCCTGCCGTCGGGCAAGGCCTCCTCGGGAGACTCTCTCTACATCGTTGGAGGTCCCTGCGGTTCGCTCGGTGCTTCGCGTTATCAGGTGATGAAGGAAGGCGGTCCCAAAGGCGTCACGGTCCTGCCGGACCATGACAACGAGAAGACCTTCAGGGAAAGGGCCCTCATGACCGCGGAAAACGGCGCGGCATCTTCGGGACGCGCTGTCGCAGGCGGAGGACTTGCCATCGCGCTTGCAAACGAGGTCCTGGCCTCGGGCTGCGGCTTGTCCGTAAAGACAGACATCTCGGTCCCCCCCGAAGAGATCCTCTTCTCTGAGGGCGGGGCACGTGCGGTATACGCCGTTCCCGCCGAAAAGGAGAAAGGATTCGAAAAGATCTGGAAGGGATTCCCGTGCATAAAGGCGGGGACCTTCGGCGGAACAGTATACGAGTGGCAGGATATGTTCAGGATCGACATCGCCAGACTTAAAAAGGCATTCATGGAGGGCAGCTGCTAAAAATGTGCGGCGTTTTCGGTGCTTACAGCATTAACGGCGCCCCTGTGCTCGAGGACGTATATCTCGGTCTCTGCGCCCTGCAGCACAGAGGACAGCTCTCTGCCGGGGTGGCATGGATCGCGGATGGGAACGTAAACATCAAGAAGGGCATGGGACTGGTCCACGAAGCCCTCGATCAGAACTGCCTTTCAAAGATAGACGCATACACCGCGATAGGACATGTGCGATACGCCACCGCAGGAAGCACGAGGATAGACGACTGTCAGCCGATCGGAGCGAACTATTCGCAGGGGCCTGTGGCCATAGCCCACAACGGCAACCTTACGAACGCACAGGGGCTGGGCTGCTATCTTGAAAACAAGGGCGCGATATTCCACACATCGTCCGATACGGAGACCATCCTTCAGCTCATGGCACACCAGCCCGGAGTGGTACAGCTCGAAGCCCTTGAAAGATCTCTCGCAAAGATACAGGGCGCATACAGCCTTGCGGTCCTTTTCGAGGACTGCCTGATAGCGGCAAGGGACCCCTGGGGTTTCAGGCCTCTGATCGTAGGACAGAAAGATGAGACCATATACGTCGCCTCGGAATCCTGCGCGCTTGACATACTGGGCGCAGAAATCATCCGTGACGTCGAACCCGGAGAGATCCTGGTCATCGACAAAAGAGGCATGATATCGCGAAAACTTCCCGTCACGCCCTCCAGGAGATGCCACTGCTCGTTCGAATACGTCTATTTTGCAAGACCGGACAGCGTGATAGACGGCAGATCTGTCTACATGGCAAGGAAAGAGCTCGGAGTAAAACTCGCAGCTTCCGGCGGCCCTCAAAATTCTGTCGTGACCGGTATGCCCGACAGCGGAACACTGGCGGCTTTGGGATTTTCACAAAAGACAGGGCTCCCTTTCGAAATGGGCATCGTCAGGAACAGGTATGTGGGGAGGACCTTCATACAGCCCACCCAGCTCGTCAGGGATATCGGCGTCAAGATCAAACTCAACCCTCAGCATACCGCATTCATGGGCAAGGAGGCCGTGGTGGTGGACGACTCACTTGTACGTGGGACTACGGCAGGCAGGATCGTATCTATGATAAAGGAGAGTGGGGCAACGAAGGTCCATCTGAGGATCGCATCCCCGCCTGTCTGCTTCCCATGCTATTACGGGATAGACACACCGACCTCCGACGAACTTGCCGCAGCGCAGATGGACATCTCTACCCTCTGCAGAAAGATCGGGGCCGATTCCCTTGAATACCTGACCTGCCAGCAGCTTCGGGAGGCCATAGGGCTGCCGTCTTCAGAACTGTGCATGGCATGCTTTGACGGGAATTATCTGGAAAACGATGATTACTCAGATCTTCCGGAAGTCTGATCCAAATTATTCGATATAAAAACTTTTCGCATACATTTTTGGAGGTGCTTGAAATGGAATTGAACAAAAAGGATTTTATCTATGAAGGCAAGGCAAAAAAGCTCTACGCAACGGACGACCCGGATGTCGTCATAGTTGAATACAAAGACAGCTTCACGGCTTTCAACGGCGAGAAGAAGGCGACAATGAGCGGCAAGGGACAGCTCAACAACAAGATCAGCTCAAAGCTGTTCGGATACCTTAAATCAAAGGGCATCAAATCGCATTTTATAAAGCAGCTGGACGATGTCCATCAGGCAGTGACGAAGGTCTCGATCGTCCCCCTGGAAGTCATCGTCAGGAACATCACGACCGGTTCGCTCTGCAAAAGGCTCGGTGTGAAGGAGGGAATGAAGCTTTCACGTCCCCTCGTCGAGTTCTGCTATAAAAACGACGAGCTCGGCGATCCCCTTATCCTTGAAGATCACGCGATCCTCTTCGGCTGGGCCACGGAAGAGGAGATAGCTAAGATAAAGGAGATATCGCTGAAGGTAAATTCGGTGCTGACCGAATATTTTGCAGCCAGGAACATCGTGCTGGTGGACTTCAAACTCGAGTTCGGCAAGGATTCAAAGGGTAACCTGATGCTTGCCGACGAGATATCGCCGGACACCTGCCGTTTCTGGGACAGCTCGACCGGGGACCGACTGGACAAGGACCGTTTCCGCAAGGATCTGGGAAACGTACTCGGAGCGTACGAAGAGATCTGGAAGAGGATATCTGAGTAAATAATGAGCGGGATATTCGGGGCTTACAGCAAATCAGGCAAGTCAGTACTGGAGGAAGTTTACCTTGGGTTATACGCTCTCCAGCACAGGGGACAGGAGTGCGCCGGCATTGCATGGAGCGAAGGCGGCCGGATCGAGGCCGCGAAGGGCATGGGACTGCTCCACAATGCCATAGAGCAGAAATGTCTCACCGAGAAAAGCGCGCCGTGCGCGATAGGACATGTACGCTATACGCCGCTGCCCGGTTCCCAGCTCCACAATGTCCTCCCGATAGGCGCGAATTATGCAAGGGGCACTGTAGCTGTCGCACATGACGGTCTGATCACCAACCTTAAGGAACTTACGTCGCACCTTGAAAAACAGGGGGCGATCTTCCAGTCCTCGACAGATTCCGAGGCGATCATCCACCTGATGGCGCACAAATCGCATATGCAGCCACTGGACGCATTCATCGACTCCCTCAGGAAGATCAAGGGATCGTACGCCGTTATAGTGCTTATCAACGGCACACTGGTCGCAGCCCGCGACCCGTGGGGGTTCAAACCTCTTGTGATCGGGGAAAGGGACGGAAATTACTATGCCGCGTCCGAATCATGCGCGCTTGACATCGTCGGGGCGAAACTGATCCGCGACGTAGAACCGGGCGAGATAACCGTAATCGACGACAGGGGCATGCGGAGCCTAAGGCTCAACCAGGAGTGCTGCCGCAAAATGAGATGTTCCTTTGAATACGTTTACACTGCCAGGCCCGACAGTATAATTGACGGAAGATCGGTTTATGAGGCACGCAAAGAGATGGGAAGGCTCCTTGCCGAACAGGCCCCCTGTCCCGCTGCCGACATTACAGCGGGAATGCCTGACAGCGGCACGATAGCTGCTGTGGGATACGCCGAGAGATCGGGGATCCCGTTCGAGATGGGAGTCGTCAGAAACAGATATGTGGGACGGACGTTCATCCGGCCCACACAAAAAGTCCGTGAACTCGGCGTCAAAATAAAACTGAATCCGATATCCGAAGTTTTCGACAAAAAGAAGGCAGTCGTGATCGATGATTCGATCGTAAGAGGGACGACCGCGGAAAGGGTCGTATCTATGATAAGGGACTCAGGCGCGTCCGAAGTGCACCTCAGGATAGCCTCCCCTCCCGTCCTCCACTCATGCATGTACGGGATCGACACGAGAAAGGAAGAGACCCTTGCGGCTGTCAGGATGACCCTCCCCGAACTCTGCATGAAGGTCGGGGCAGATTCACTTGAATACCTCAGCGAAAATAATCTTACAAAGGCCATAGGCCTTCCGGAGGATCAGATATGCACGGCCTGTTTCACGGGCAGATATCTTGACGAGACAGATCTGAAAGCGGGTGCGTGATCTTGGATAAAAAACTCACTTACGAAAAGGCGGGTGTCAGCATAGAAGCCGGCGACCTATGGGTCGAGACGATAAAGGGAATGTTGGAGAGACGCCCCAAAGACCCGAACTGCGTCGGCGGAGTCGGTGGCTTTGCGGGACTTTACAGGATAGGCGGAAGCAAATGCATTGCCGCATGCTGTGACGGAGTGGGCACCAAGCTCGAACTCGCAAAGGAGACCGGCATATACCGCGGTCTTGGTCAGGATCTTGTGGCCATGAACGTCAACGACCTCGTCACAGGGGGCGCAAGGCCACTTTTCTTCCTGGACTACGTCTCATGCGGAAAGCTGGACACGAAGATATTCGGTGAGATCCTCGATGGCATACTCGACGCCTGCGAGGAGAGCATGTGCGCGCTTTTGGGCGGCGAAACGGCAGAGATGCCCGATGTTTACGGTGAAAAGGGATTCGATCTCGCAGGATTTGCCGTAGGCATGGTCGACGAGGACAAGATCATTGACGGAAAAAATGTAAAAGAGGGCGACGTGATCCTCGGGCTCAGAAGCTCGTGAGTCCACAGCAACGGTTACAGCCTTGTCAGAAAAGCTCTCGGAAGAGACGGCCTGGCAGTCGGCCTTGACACGGTCCCCGAAGGCTGGGAAGAGACAGTCGCCGAAGCGGTCATGAAGCCGACCAGGCTCTATGTAAGGTCCGCGCTGGCGGCCGTCGCCACAGGGGCCGTACACGCAATGGCCCACATCACCGGCGGCGGCATGTACGGAAATGTGATAAGGGTGATCCCCAAAGGGCTCGATATTGACATAGACTTCAGATCATGGGAACGCCCCAAAATTTTCGATCTTATCCAGAGCGCCGGTATTGAGGAGGATGAAATGAGGAAAGTGTTCAACCTGGGCATCGGATATGTGTTTATCGTTGATCCGGACGAGGTGCACCTTATCGAGGGCGCTCTTTCGGGATCGGGCGAAAGTATCGTGAGGATAGGGAGGGTCGTCAAGTGTACATCCCGCGCATAGCTATCCTTATCTCCGGCACCGGATCGAACATGGAGGTCATCCTCAAGGCCTGTATCACGGGCGAACTTCCGGCCCAGGTCTCATTCGTCGGAAGCGACAACATAAACGCGAAGGGTCTGTCGACCGCGGCGGCGCTTGGGGCGCCCACCCGTGTCTTTTTTTACAAAAGGGACGGCAGAGAAGCTGCGGAGGAGGCCATAGCTAAGGCTGTGGAAGAAACACATACAGACTGGATCATACTTGCCGGCTTTATGAAGATCCTGTCGCCTGGATTCGTGAGAAGGTTCCCCGACAGGATCATCAACATCCATCCCGCGCTGCTGCCCGCTTTCCCGGGGGCACACGCCATCCGCGACGCATGGGAGGCCAAGGCCGACCATACCGGCGTAACGGTCCACCTGGTAGATGAAGAGGTGGACCACGGCCGCATACTTGCGCAGGAAAGGGTCGACATCCTTCCCGGGGATACGATAGAAACGCTTGAAGAGAAGATCCACAGGGTCGAACACAGGATATACACTGAGACGCTGAAAAAGCACTTTGAAGAAAATCCTATATCAATCGAAGAGTGGGAGGAATAGCGATGATGGAGACCAGAAAAGCGCTCATCTCTGTCTGGGACAAGACGGGCGTGCTCGAATTGGCAAAGGGCCTGGCTGCCCACGGATATGAGATCGTTTCCAGCTCGGGAACAGCAAAATACCTCGAAGAGGGCGGGGTCACGGTAACGGAAGTCGTTGACATGACGGGACTTCCCGCGATCCTTGGAGGCAGGGTGAAGACACTGCATCCGACCATTATGGGCGGTATTCTCGCAAGAAGGGGCTTTGCGCAGGACGATGAGGACAGAAAGAAGTTTTCTATCCCGCTTATCGACGTCGTGGTCTGCACGCTCTATCCCTTTGAGGAGACGGCCGAAAAAGGGGCAGACCTCGACCAGCTAATCGAGAAGATCGACATAGGAGGAGTTTCGCTCATAAGGGCGGCCGCAAAGAACTACTACCACGTCACGGTCGTTACCGACATCGCAGACTACGGAAGCGTACTGGAAGAACTTGAAAAGAAGCAGGAATTTACCCTTGAATTCAAACAGAAGCTCGCGCTCAAGGCCTTCCGCCTTACCTCATCGTACGATGCCACCATATACAAGGGACTTTGCTCAGAGATAGGGACATCTGAAGAAGCGGGTGAAGACAAGATACTTCCTTTGCGGAAAGCACAGGATCTGAGATATGGTGAAAACCCCCATCAGAAAGCTGCCCTCTTCATGCCCCCGCTTGAAAAGAAACCCTTTGAGCAGTTCTCGGGCAAGGAACTCTCCTACAACAACCTCCTCGATTTAGACACGCTCCTGAGAGGCTGTTCCCTGTTCCAGGATCAATGCGCCTGCATCATAGTCAAACACACGACTCCTTGCGGGACTGCACAGGGCAGGACCCCGCTCGATGCATTCAGGAAGGCGCTCGAGTGCGATCCTGTATCGGCATTCGGCGGCATCATCGGAATAACGAGATGTGTGGACATGGAGACCGCGAAGGCCATTATCGAGACTTTCTTTGAGATAGTCGCCGCTCCTTCATATGCTGATGGAGTCGTTGAATTTTTCAGGGAGAAGAAGCCCAATCTGCGCGTCCTTACGATAACTCCCGGATATGCCCCGAACCTTCAGCTGACCGGAAACCGCTGCGGCTATCTTGTCCAGGAGGACAAGCTCCCGCCGCTTCCCAAAGAGGATGAAGGCAAGTGGATCGGCAAGGCAAGGCCCGACCTTTGGGATGACCTTATCTTCGCATGGAAGACCGCTGCAATAACGAAGAGCAACGCTATCGTCCTCGTAAAGGACGGAGCAGCCGTAGGTATCGGCGGAGGCTTCACCAACAGGGTCGACGCGGCAGAGTATGCACTGAAGCTCGCATGCGAAAAGGCAAAGGGAGCGGTGCTTGCGTCAGACGCATTCTTCCCCTTCCCAGACACTGTGGAGCTTGCCTCAAGAGAAGGGGTGTGCGCTGTGATACAGCCCGGCGGTTCCATAAAGGACGAAGATGTATTCAAACGGGCCGAAGAGCTAGGGATAAGCATGTTCGTCGGCGGCGGCCGGACGTTCCGTCACTGAGGAGGGACACTTATGAGGATAATGGTCCTCGGGGGCGGCGGCCGTGAACATGCCATCGTCCACGCTTTTTCAAGATCAAAGGTGACCACGAAACTCCACTGCTGTCCCGGAAACCCGGGGATCGCCAAACTGGCGGCATGTCACGCGGGGAACCCGTCAGACCCCTTCCAGATGACGGCACTCTGCAAAAGGCTTGACATAGACCTGGTGTTCATCGGGCCGGAAGCCCCCCTTGTCGCCGGTACCGCCGATGCGCTCAGAGATGCTGGCATCCTTGTGATGGGCCCCGGAAAACTTGGGGCACAGCTCGAGGGAAGCAAGGTATTTTCAAAGAATTTCATGAAGAAGCACGGGATACCCACATCTTCTTTCGACTGCTGCCAGACTATAGAAGAGTGCGCCGCGGCGATAGGCAAAAGATCCGCCCCGTACGTCGTAAAGGCTGACGGACTGGCTGCAGGCAAAGGCGCGTTCCTCCTTGACACGAAAGAAGAGGCAATGACCGTATGCAGCATGATGCTGGACGATATGATACTCGGCGCGGCCGGTAAAAAAATAATAATCGAGGACTTTGTCGAAGGACAGGAAATGACCATCCTTGCGATAACGGACGGGGAAACTGTCAGGATCCTCCCCTCCAGCCAGGACCACAAGCGGGCGCTGGATGGAGACAAAGGCAGCAACACCGGAGGGATGGGAGCCTATTCCCCTGTCCCCTGGGTGGATGATGCCTTCCTGAAAAAGGTCGAAGATACCATCCTCATGCCCACACTGGAAGGACTCAAAAAGGAGGGGATACCCTTCTGCGGCGTCATCTACGCGGGCATCATGATAAAACCAGACGGATCGCTCTCTGTTCTGGAATACAACGTAAGGCTCGGAGATCCTGAAGCACAGGTCGTGCTCCCCGTCTTCGGCGGAGATTTCGGAGAGGCGGTCTTTGCATGCTGCAAGGGCGATCTGGCGAAGGTGGAATGGCCAGCCCCCGAATGCGTCGCTCTCGGGGTCGTCATGGCTTCGGGCGGATACCCGGAAACCTATCAAAAAGGGTTTCCCATCCGTGGTCTTGATCAGCCCATGCCGGACAATATCCTGATATTTCATGCCGGAACCCGTTTCGATGCACAAGGACAGGTCGTGACAGCCGGAGGACGCGTCCTGGGTGTGACCGCTTTAGCCGAAACCCTACCCCAGGCTTTTCATTCCGTTTATCAAACCATTGATCGAATCCAATTCCAGAATCGAATCCTCAGGAGCGATATCAGTAAACGGGTCTGGTAATATATTGTTAAGCTCCTGAAAT
>JAKQBQ010000167.1 GCA_029574055.1 Methanobacteriota archaeon | reverse complement strand
GAGCGCGGGCACGATTTCCTGTATGTCTGCTTCAACAACGAAGCGTACATGAACACCGGCATCCAGAGGTCAAGCGCGACCGGGATCGGAGCATCCATCACCACATCCTGGGCGGGGAATATCGCATCCGGGAAGAAGGAGTTCCCCAAAGACATGACCAAGATAATGGCCGCCCACGGGATACCGTACGCCGCTCAGACCGCTCCCCATGCATGGAAGGACATGATCCAAAAGGCCCGGAAAGCATTCGAGACCCAAGGGCTGTCGTTCATCAATGCCATAACTCCCTGCCCGAGAGGATGGAGGTTCCCTTCGGATGAGACCATCGCGATATCGAAGCTTGCGGTAGACACCTGCATCTGGCCTCTGTACGAGGTGGAGAACGGCATCGATTATACCCTATCTTCAGAAAGCCAGAGGATAGCCGACGGCAAGTCCGAGAAGAAGCCCATAACCGATTGGATCAACTCTCAGGGAAGGTTCAGCCACCTCAAGGATGAGAAGTGGAAGTCCGTCGTTGAAAGCATGCAGGCGGAAGTGGACAAGAACTGGGAATCCCTTCTCAAGCTCTGCAAGCTTTGAAAGAAAACAGAGGGGCAACCCTCTTTTATTTTACTTTACGGATCGTTTTGCTCAATGCCTAAAACCCCGTGTCCATCATCATGTTGGGCCGTGTTTAAAGATATAAGACTATTATCATCCCTATCAACGCGCTGAATATCGCGCTGAAGCTGTTGTTCGCGTATTTCGACAGCTCCCCGCGGTTCTCCAGGGTCGCGCCGAGCACGCTGTCGATCAGGTTCCCGGCAATGCCCATCAATATCGGCACCAGGACGTAGATATCGATCCCTTTGAATATCAGCAGCCACCCGATCAATCCCGTGAACACGGTGGCTGCCACCGATGCGGACGTGCCGAGCACGGACACTCCGCCGTTGGTCCCGCGCTTGACCCTCTCAAAGGTGGTTATGAGCCAAACCTTCCCGTCCCTGATCCCTATCTCGCTGGCAACGGTGTCCGCCGCAGCGACCGTCAGCGTAGTGATGAACGCGACCGTGAGGGCAAAGTCGTACTGCCCGTTCAGCAGCATATGCAGAAGCCAGTAAAGGAACGCGAAAAGGCATGCGGGTATCCCCACGCCCAGTACATTTTTGTACGTCCTTTCCCCGAAATCCCCTTCCTGAAGGCTGAGCGCGCTTTTCTGGTTGATGTCCATCTTGGTCACGATGAGGCCGGCTGAGGTGAATATGATGAGGAGTATCAGCCATTCTATGGAACCGAACACGCCCACTGTGTAGCCTATGAACAAAGAGGCCAGAGCCCCCGAGAACGTGAGCATCCGCAGCTTGTACGCTGCGATGGAGAGGGCGAGCGACAATATCCCAGATATGATAATCTGGATAATCAATTCCATGTACGGACATATGCAAGCAGGATATAAACCTAAGTCTTGTTACGCCAATTTCTCAAGTATCTCCGCGGCGTACTTTATGCATAGCGAACGGTCTTTAAGCGGAAAGAACATGACCTTTCCCTGAGGATAGATGGTCGTTTCCATACCGTTCCAAGTCAGGATGATCATCATCTCATCTTTTTGTTTTATCGGGAACCCCATCCTTTCCAGACGATCCGAGACATCCTCCATGTTCAGATCAAGGTCGTCCGCGGAAACAGCCATCAACGCCTCGCCGCCGCAAAGGCGGACGGTGGTGAACCTCATCTCAGTCCCCTCAAAAGCTCCGCGGAGGCGGAGCGGAAGTCCTCGAGAGAAGAAGTGTTGATGATCATTATATCGGAAAGGGCTATGACCTCGGCTATCCCCCAGGATATCTCCCTGCTGTCCCTCTCGTTGAATTCTTCCATGCTCTTGGGGGCATCCTCCCTCCCTCTTCTCAAAAGCCTTTCATATCGTTGTTCGGGCGGGGAATGTATCCCAACGATCAAAACATCCTCGCTGAGCTCCCTGAAGGACCTGACCTCATCCATGCTCCTGCATCCGTCAACAAGGAATATGCTCCCGGCCATTTTCTCAATGGTGCGTTTGGCCCAGATGTTCTTCCCGAACCTCTTCCTCTCCGAGCTGGCGAACTCGCCTACGCTTACTCCCTTCTCTTTATCGGAAGATGCGGAATACGATTCCCTGACGGCATCGCCCATGCGGGCGAAGGGGATGCCCATGGAATCAGCTACTGAAAGGAACTCCTCTTTGCCGGCGCCCGGCATGCCTGTAACGATTATGATCCTCATATCAGAGAAGGTTATCGGAGATGTTCATCAATATCCTGTCGCAGTACACGCATCTCAGTTTCGGGGGGTTCCGCTCTTCCACATGGAACTCCGGCGTCACAGGCTCCCCTCTGTTGGTGATGCAGTCGGGGTTGCTGCACCTCGCAAGCCCTGCGATATGGTCATCCAGCTTCACCCTGAACTTCTCCGCTACGTAATAGTCCCTTATGATGGATATCGTCGCATCCGGGGCAATGAGGGCGATCTTCCCGACGGTGGCGGGATCGAGTTCCCTATCTTCGACCTTGATGACATCCTTCCACCCGTTCGTTTTCGACGAGGGCACATGCATCCCGATGCTTATCACCGAATCGATGTTATGGTCGTTCACTCCCAGTATCTTCAGGACGTTCAGGGACTGGCCGCTGGCGATGTGGTCTATTACCGTCCCGTTGCGAATGGGCGGTATCTTGGTCTCTGCGATCTTGCTCTCATCCATGGACATCACCTCCGAGTATGGCGCAGAGGAGGGCCATCCTTACCGGCACTCCGTTGAACGCCTGTTCGAAGTATTTCGCGTGGGGGGTGGAATCCACCTCGGGGAGGATCTCGTCCACTCTGGGCAGCGGGTGCATGACGATCATGTCGCTCTTCGCCTCCCGGAGGATGGCGTTCCCGATCCTGTACATCCCCGCAACCTTTTGATACTCGGCAGGGTCGGGGAACCTTTCTTTCTGTATCCTTGTGACATACAGCACATCGGCCTGCCCGATGGCGTCCTCCAGAGCAGGTGTCTTGATTGGGGTGCATCCCTTTTCCACAATGTGGTTGAAGATGTCCTTGGGCATCTGCAGGGACTCCGGCGCAACGAAAGTGAGCTTGGCGCCGAACATCGTCAGCGCCTCGGCGAGGGAATGGACTGTCCGTCCGTATTTGAGGTCTCCCACGAGCGCAACGTTCAATCCGTCCAGCGACCCTTTGGCCGACCTCATGGTAAAAAGGTCGAGCAGCGTCTGCGTGGGGTG
>JAKQBQ010000154.1 GCA_029574055.1 Methanobacteriota archaeon | reverse complement strand
GGGTCTATCTCCACGATCCTCAGGCCGTTTCGCGGCCCTACTGCCGGCTGGTGCGGGGCGAAGCGTACATAGACACACTTGTGATGATCCCTGATCGCTTCCTTCACGAGCGCTTCCGCGAAATAGGGGTAGTCGTCCAAGCTGTCAACCTGCCAGACGACATTATCTCCCGCCCTGAGTCCCTGCAGGAGACCATCTAGAAGCGGAAGCCCGCTGCCGACTGTTTTGTGTCGAACCGATTGCATTATCGTACCTTTTATATCTGCACTCTTTGGCGGCAAGCGGAAAGCGGTTTCCGTATGCCGTACTAATGATATCATGCCCAATATTTTTGTCAATACCCCCTTTTCAGGGATGCCGCTCGGCGGCGGTTGATATGAATTACTTGGGTTTTTTAGCGCTAAACGTTATATCGTCTCTGGGAGATGGTCTGGGGGCTTGAACGCTTTTCAGACAACTTGTATCGAGCGATGTTCTCTAGTTGAATTGCCATTCCTGTTCCGGGGGTCGGCTCAAGCATTCAACTCATCAGGTGATAAGTGAAATGTCCTCGATCACATTCGAGAAGGATGTCGGAGCGTGGTGAAATTATAGAAAGAGATCATTGCGGGTCAGCATGGACACATCGAGGGGCAGCGAGTAAAATACAGAATTAGGTTTCAATGCGTTCGAAATATTGCTGTAACAATTGTCGTCCATAATGCGCGGTGATTAAGATAGGGAATGGTGTGTATACAAAGGCACAGTTTGATGGAAGAGATTTGTTATGACTAAGTATATTTTTGTCACCGGCGGAGTAGTCAGTTCGGTAGGAAAGGGTATCGTTGTGGCCTCAATCGGCAGGATATTGAAGAGTCGCAACATATCGGTATCCGTGCAGAAGCTCGATCCCTATCTTAACGTCGATCCCGGGACCATGTCGCCGTATCAGCACGGAGAGGTATTCGTCACGGACGATGGGGCGGAGACGGACCTCGACCTGGGTCACTATGAGCGTTTCATCGATATCAACCTCACCAAGGCATCCAGCATAACCTCCGGGCAGATATACAATTTGATCACCACCAAGGAGCGCCGCGGCGATTTCCTCGGCGGCACGGTTCAGGTGATACCGAATCTGACCAACGAGATAAAGGGCTGCATACGCAGGGTGGCCGAGGAGAGCACGGCGGAGATAGTGATCGTAGAGGTTGGCGGCACGGTGGGGGATATAGAGGGGCTCCCCTTCTTGGAGGCGATACGTCAGATGCGCAGTGAGGTGGGACGGAACAATGTGCTGTTCGTGCATGTCACCTTGCTGCCCTACCTGCAGTCCACCCGCGAGTTGAAGACGAAGCCGACCCAGCACAGCGTCAACGAGCTGCGACGCATCGGCATTCAGCCGGATGTGATCATAATGCGCAGCGATATTCACATCGACGATGCCATCAGGGATAAGATCGCCCTGTTCTGCGATGTGGAGCGGCGCGCCGTGATGCCGCTGCCCACGCTTCCCATATTCTACGAGGCTCCTCTATTCCTGGAGGAGGCTGGTCTGGGTGGCATCATCGTCGAGATGCTCAAACTGCCGGATATGGCCCCCGATTTGGCGGAGTGGCGCAGCCTCGTTGAAGCGATGAAGGCGCCGAAAG
>JAKQBQ010000145.1 GCA_029574055.1 Methanobacteriota archaeon | reverse complement strand
AAGGAACAAATCCTGGGCGCTCACAAGGATATTGGATATCGATAAACCGAAAGCGATAATATTCTGCCAGACCAAAAAAATGGTGGATATCCTTGACGAAAGGCTTACAGAAGTGGGCTACAAGATCAAGGCCATCCACGGGGATATGCCGCAGCCCAAGAGGGAAAAGGTCCTCAAAGACTTCAGGGAAGATAAGATACAGATACTCATCGCTACGGACGTGGCGGCGAGAGGCCTCGACATCGACGACATCTCTTACGTAATAAACTACGACATGCCCGATGATGTGGATACCTACATCCACAGGATCGGCCGTACCGGAAGGGCGGGGAAAGAGGGCGTCGCCATATCTTTCGTGACCTCGGAAGAGGAGCACCTGGTCAGGGAATTCGAGCTCAGGACCGAGATGACCATTGAGAAAAGAGAGGTCCCGGAAGCAGAGGAGGGGACGAAGGACACCATCAGGATGGTAGTTGATTATGACCAGCTCTCCAACGTTTACGGGATGGTCAGATTCCAGATCAATCTCGGCAAGGACGACGGCATGGGGAAGGTGAGCCTTGCGGACTTTATCATAAAGGCCGCCAGAGTGAGGGATTTCGCCATCGGCAAGATGGATATCGGCCCCGGCTCATCGGTGGTGGAAGTGCACAAGGATTTCGGGAACAGGATGATGATGGACCTCCCGAAAGTAAAATACAAAGGAAAGAAAGTGACCGTGAAAGTTGCGAAAGACTGACCGAGGTCAGATCTCCAGCACGATCAGGGTGTTCCCGATCTGTATCGTTTCTACGGCTTTGCCGTCAAGAGTGAGCCTTTTCTCCATTTCCAGGAACTCGGGCGCAAGAACGATCGTCTCTCCCTCGATGTTCAGTTCGAGGCCGTGCGGCGTCATCATCTTCAAGACATCATTGGGGGACATTGTTGAAAGCATCGAGGCGATGGTTTTCGCCTGTCCTTTGAAGACCGGGCCGAGCTTGGAATGCACCGGCTTTATTCCGACAACTTCCTCCTTCAGCTCCGCTTCCCTGAGGAACACCAGCTCTTTGATCTTCGATGTCTCCTTGATATCATGAGACCCTTTTTCCAGCGCGGGGGCATCGTCGCCGATGACCTCCACTTTGGACAGTTCGGCGTTGAGCGGCATTTTTCTATCAGATTTCCATGCCCTTATGGCAGATGTTATCTCCGTTACTGCTCCGCCTATCCTTACGGCATCCTCATCGATGAAGATGGGTTCCGGCCAATCGGCGATATGGATGCTCTTGACCTTTTCGTATGCGGCGAAGTGCTCCTGATAGATGTCTTCCGTGATGTGCGGCATCAATGGGGCCATCATCTTCACGCTTCCCAGGAAAACGTTGTAGAGGGTGTACTTGACAGCCGGATCCTTCCTTGCCTTCACCATTTCTATGTAATTATCCGCAAGGTCATGCCAGATGAACCCTTCGACCTCTTTCAGGGCCTTATCGAACTGATACTCATCAAGATAGGCCGTGGCGGTCTTGACGGTTTGCGAATAGCGCGATATTATCCATTTGTCAGACACCCTGAGCTCTCCCGCCTCTTCGGGCCTGCCGTCGAAGAACCTCCCGACGAACTGCCCTATGTTGAACATCTTGTTCGCCAGCTTCCTTCCCCTTACCACATCCGGCTCCCTGAACGCATGATCGGTGCCCAAAGAGCACGATGCGGCGAAATACCTGAGCGCGTCCGCGCCGTAGCTCTCCAAAATCGGTATCGGGTCTATGACGTTCCCGACGGACGAATGCATCGGGGTGCCGTCGGGCGCCATGATGAACCCGTGTATCATTATGTCATCCCAGGGGCGGGAGTCCTTGATCTGCTCCGACCTCAATATCGAGTAGAACGCCCATGTCCTTATGATGTCGTGGGACTGCGGCCTCATACTCATAGGGAAGAACTTTTTGTGAAGGGATTCGTCTCTCTTCCAGAATGTGTTGTATAACGATGATCCCGACGAGTCCATCCATGTGTCGAAGACATCCGTGCAACCCTCAAGCCCGCCGCCGCATTTGGGGCATTTCTCGACCGGGGGCTTATCCATCGTTGGGTCTACATAGCACTGCTCTTCCGTTGCGCATACCGCTTCTCCGCAGTCCGCGCACTCCCAGACGGGGATCGGCGTAGCAAAGATGCGCTGCCTGCTCAGCACCCAATCCCATTCCAGTGAATCGATCCAATCCTGTATCCTTACTTTCATGAATTCAGGGTACCACCTCACCTCATCGACCCTCTGAAGGACCTTCTCCTTCAGCTCAATGGTCTTAAGGAACCATTGGGGCACCTGAAGGAACTCGACCGGCGTGCTGCATCTCCAGCAGACAGAGACCTGCTGCGGTGTGTCCTCCTGTTTGACGAGCGCGCCTGTTCCTATAAGATCCTGTATTATCGACGCCCTTGCTTCTTTGACCGGCATACCTGCGTACTTCCCCGCCAGTTCGGTCATCTTCCCGGTCTCGTCAATGCCTTTCTCCATTTCCATGTGGTACTTCATCACCCATTCGAGGTCATCCTTGTCCCCTATGGTGCATATCATGACGTTCCCGGTGCCGTACCCCGGGTCCACTTTCTGATCGGCAATGACCTTCACCCTTCGTTCATAGATCGGGGTTACGAGGTTTTTTCCGACAAGGTGCCGCTTCTCATTATCATCCGGATGGACGGCCACCGCCTTGCATGTGCATATCAGCTCCGGCCTGGTGGTAGCTATCATCACATGCCCATCCGTGCCGTCGATCCCGAACTTGACGTAGTTCAGTTTTGTCGTGTTGTCTTTATGGTCAACTTCCGCATCCGCAAGGGCGGTCATGCATCTGGGGCACCAGTTGACCGGGAAATCCCCCTTGTACACCAGGCCTCTGTTGAAAAGCTCGACGAACGACACCTGGGTTATGCGCCTGTAATAGGGGGCATCCGTCTGGTAATAGATGCTCGGGTCCATGCTCTCCCCGAGTATCTCGAAATGATGCGTCATTTCCTCGATGAAGCTGTTTGCATATTCGCTGCACAGTTTCCTGTACTCTTCCCTCGGAAGGTCCAGCTTTGTTATGTTGTATTTCTTTTCCACCTTCACTTCGATGGGCGTGCCGTTGACATCGAAACAGAGAGGGAAGAATACGTTGTGCCCCCTCATCCTTTTGTATCTGGCTGCGAAGTCTATCAGCGAGTATCCGGTCGCATGCCCCAAGTGCAGGGGCCCCGACGTGTATCTTGGGGGATTGTCGATGCTGTATGCAGGCTTGTCGGAATCGGGGTCGAAGCGGTATATGGCCTCATCCTTCCACATCTTCTGCCAGCGCCTCTCGACCGAAACTGAATCATACTGTGACATTTTGAACAACACTCTAATCAGGATAAAATAAAAAAAGGTTATGAGTAAAAAGTTTCGGGCTCACTTCTTCCTTTTGCGGAATGTGACGTTGGAATCCTTCATCTCTGTGACCTGCTGGCTCATCCTCTTCACGAGGTCGCTGTTCGCTTTCACCAGATCCCAACCCACTTCTTTGATGTCGATGATCGTTCCGCGGATGAAGAGCCTTCCCGTCAGGCTGTACTTCTTCCTGCCGCCGTCCTCGTTGTATCTGGACACGTGTATGATGAGGGACTCCGGTTTGTATATCTTGGATATCTTCATCATCTCCGTCTCGATGTCTGCGTACATTGAATCCGTGTACATCTTGTCCTCATCGTCAAGCCCGCTCAGCTGCACGAAGAGCGACTCCCTCTCCCTGCATGCGGATATGAGCTCTACGATATCGAACTCCGTGAGAACGCCGACCATGTCCTTTCCCTCAACGACCGGCAGGGTGGATATTCCTCTGTCTTCCATGATGGATGCTGCCGAACCGAGGGTATCGTCCCATTCTATCGTCCGCACATCGCCCGTGTATACGCTTTCTACCGTTATCTGCGCCTTCGAGCTCTTCTTGAAATCGCCGAAGCTCTTGGCTTCCGTTTTCCAATGGTTGTCGATGATCTCTTTCATCCCCACTATCCCGACCGGGACGGAGGCGCTGTTGATCACCGGGACCGTCATTATATCCAGCCTCCTCATGATCTCGAGGGCATCGTCCAGCATGGCGTCCTCTTTGACGGATTCCACGGGAGTCGTCATTATCTCCCAGACCTTTATCTCCCTGAAGATCTTGATCCCGGCTGCGATCTTGGTCAGTCCTTTCCTTGATACGACGCCGATGACCTTCTTCCCGTTGATGACCGCCAGCTGCCTGCAGTTGTTCGCTACGATATGCTCGGCGATCTTCATCACTTCTGTGTCCATGGTCACTGTCGGAAGGTTGCGCACTATGTTCTTGACCTTCGTGTCGGGCAATGCGCTTCCTTTTTTCAATATCGAACCGTAGCTGACCATTCCCAGATAATTGCCGTTCTCGATTATGGGTATGTCCTGGAAGCCCGTGTCCCTCATTTTCGACAGGGCTTCCGCGACCCTGTCCTCGGGGCCGATGGTCGGGAAATCGTCCGTCATTATGTCCTTGACGGTTATCCCGCTCAACTGTGATCTCAAGATCGATAATTTTTTCTGGTCTTCCAAGTCTTCAACTCCTATCTTTTCACCCCATTGTGTTGCGTTTATATTATTATGTTAAAGGTTGTTTATTGATTCGGTTTTGTAGCGTATATTTATGCGCCCACGCCGAGGCATTATATATAGATTTTCAGAGGCCCTCGAAAGGCCTTCCCGAAAGCAGCGACAATATCACTTCTTTCACGGAATCCGCCCGTATCCTTTTCTGGGCGGTGGTGTCGCGGTCCCTTATGGTCACTGTTCCTTTCGACGGTCCGTCCAGCGACTCGTAGTCGACTGTTATGCACCACGGCGTGCCGATCTCGTCCATCCTCGCATACCTTTTGCCTATGGTGCCCGATCCGTCGTAGTATGCTTCCACGGAAGGGGAATGTATCTTCCCATAGATATCCAGAGCAAGCGTGTCGAGGCCGTCCTTCTCCATCAGGGGGAATACGCCGACCTTTATTGGGGCCACTTCCGGCGCGAGCTTGAGAATTGTGTAATCCTCTTTTTCGTCGTTCGTATAGGCGTGCTCGAGCACGGAATAGAATATCCTATCCAGTCCGTGCGACGGCTCGATGACGTGCGGAACCACCCTGTCGCCCGACACCTTCTCGCGCACTCTGGCGACTTCGAAGAACTCATCGGTGAGGATCACGTCCTCCCCATCTATTTTCAGAGACAGTTTCCCGTCTTTGATATCCGAGGGATCCTTTGCCTCCATCGCCTCCGCGATCGCTTTTGCCTTGTCCTTGAACTTCGGGCCGAGGGCCTTGTGCTTTGCCCTTACCTTTTCCATCTCCACTTCCTTAGGCTCATCGAATTTTTTGAAATGTGTGAGCTCAGTCCCGGAGAACTCTGCGTGCCTGGACAGATCCCAGCATCCCCTGTCGGCGATGCCGGTGACCTCTATCCACCCGAATGAGAGGAGCACCTCTGCATCCCAGCAGTCCATGGCGTAATGCGCCATCTCGTCGCGGAGATGCTGCCTGAACCTCAGCCTCTGAGGGTCTATCCCCAGCCTGATCAGGAACTGCTGTGTTGTGTATACGAAATAAGCGAGCACTTTGTTCGCAATGATGCCTTTACTGACAGCCTCGCCGACGGTCATGGTCACCGTCTCCGTGCCGGAGTTGGGAACAAGAGCTATCGATTCATTCTCGATCAGCGGGAATCTGCCCCAGCCCTTGTCATCGGGATCGACGAAGAGCTCTACCTCCATCATGTTGAACTCCCTCATCCTTATCATGCCCTGCCTGGGCGCGATCTCGTTCCTGTATCCCCTCCCTGTCTGTATGACGCCGAGTGGGAGCTTCTCCCTGTTGTATCTGTAAAGGTTCAGATAGTTGACGAATATGCCCTGCGC
>JAKQBQ010000134.1 GCA_029574055.1 Methanobacteriota archaeon | reverse complement strand
ATGCGCCTCATCGACGATCAGCAGCAGCGGGATATCCTCCCCTCCGAGATTGGCTATGAAGTTCGTCCTGATGTCCTCGGAGAGGATATGGACGTACGGGGCAACGACGACATCCATCTCTTTCATCAGCATCTTCTTCATCTCGTACGGGCAGACGCCCGCTTTTTCGCAGAACGCGTCCAATTCGGCGGATGTTGGGAACTCTTTATGGCAGAATCTCATAACGTTGCCGAACTCAGCTTTCGTTCTGTCGAAATACCTGCATCCTCCGGCGCTGTTGTTCGCGCTCTTTTTCTTCTTGTCGTCGCACATCATGGACAGTACGTTCGGCGGGAGGTCGTCCAGCCCTTCTTTGGCGAACAGGGGGCATGATTTGTTGCGCCCGGTTATCGTTATTCCCGAGACAGGTTTGATCGTAGATATCGCTCTTAGTTCTTTCATGACCTGATCCGATTGAGAGATCGTCCTCGTGAGATACACGATCTTCTTTCCGACCCTTTTTGAATGTTCCAGACCTGCCGCCAGGGACACGATGGTCTTGCCGGTGCCTGTGCCGGACTCCATTATTATGTGTCTTCCCTCATCTATCGATCTTCTGATATCGGCGATGATGTCAAGCTGCATCTCCCTCGGTTCGTACGGGAGGTACGGCGCTTCCGGGTTCTCCTTCCCGACCATTATTTTCTTTGGCTGCGCCGCATTCGAGAAGTTATCCAAGCCCGCTTCCGACGGCCTTTCGATGTTTCGGCCGCACAATCTGCATTTCTTCTGGTTCGGGAATATCATTGAACCGCAGTTCGGGCAGAATGCATCATCCATGAAAGTCCATAAAGTAAGACCCTTTTATAACGTTAAGCAGGGGGTGCCCGAAAGTGGATCATTTGTCCCTTCCGACGTATTCTCTGATGTACTCTTCGGCCCCGTCCATGTTGAGCATCACCTCACGCATGAGATGCTCTTCCGCTTCTTTGACCATGTTCAGGGTGAGATAGGTGTTGGCGAGGTCCTGATGCAGCCTTACCAGCACGGAGATGTCGTCGAGCTTGTTCATCGACATCATTTCCTCAAGCAGAGAGATCGCCGCTTTTCGATCGATCAGATACATGTCGATGAGCCCCTTCTTTTGCTCTATATCCCCCCTCATGACGAAAGCGAATATCATCGACATGAGATCTTCCAGGGAGCCCTTCTCCACAAGCTCTGTCCCTGCCTCTATGGCATCCGTGAAGATCCCCATCGCTTCGTTGTCCATTTCCATATCCTTCATCGACTGGGCGTTCACGTTCAGCGTCTCAACGTATCTGTTCCTTGACCAGTCGTCGTCATGTCCGACAAGCAGGGAATACAGTTTATCGACGAAAGGCGCGGTCGCTCCCGGATACCCGGCATCCAGAAGGTCTTCGCAGCAGTCGAGGCACATCCTGATGATCTTTTTGCGGTCGTAGAATTTGGACCCTTCCCTCACTTCCCCCAGCCGGACGGATGCTATGGCATAGTCGTCCGCCATGCGGCCGTCGTCGCCGTAAAGCTCTCCCCTGGACACGAAGACGCGGACGAAACTCCCCGGATCCACAGACTCCCCTTTTCTTTCTATCTTGGCGATGAGGTCCGCCGCATCCTCGAAGTCGGAAAGCGCTGAAGTGTAATATTCCATCATGGAAAGGACGCTTCCTCTGTTTATCAAAGCATCAAGCATCTCAATATCCGAATGATCGGAGTCCTCAAGCTGGTTGATCCTGTCGTTGCAGTCCTGCAGAACGGCCTCGAGATGCTCGTCGAACGATAATGCCATATGCTTACTCTTATGATATTTGTTGATTTATATTTGAGCCACTCACGCCCAGTGAATCCCATATGTTCAGGATCCGCTCTTCTCTCCGGTTTAGGCAGGGTGCGAAGACATGACCCAATGCTTTTAGTACCCACCCTGTGCTATATTATTCAAACATTCCCTGCGGGAACTTTCGTTACAAAAAGGTGTTCAAAATGAGATTAACAAAAACAGAGGAGGGGGCGTCTTTTTCCGGTCGCTTTGGAAAAAGACATACATGTATGGCGGTGGTATTGGCGGTGCTGCTGCTTGCGGTAATGGCGGTGGGCGCGTTCTCTCTTGCGTCCGAGACATCGGGAGCCGGCAACAGCAATACTCAGATCGACCTTAACGCAACGCTTGGAGGCCAAAACTATACCTACTGGGAGTCCAACGCGGCGGGGACCGAGTTCAAGATAAAGGCCGGCGGCACAGTCACTGTGGTCGGCACCGTCGCCAACGCCGCGGCGATCAAGTTCGATATAGCTTCCGGCGCAACGGCCAGGTGGACAGCCGATTATTCGGGATCAACGACCTTGCTTACGATCACCGGCAACGGCACATTTGAGGTCATAAGCGGAGAAGTGTCCTCCACATTAGGCATTGCCATATACAGCGACGGCGCAAGTCCCACCATCAAGATAAGCGGCGGCACTGTGTTCGCTGCGGCCAACAATGCTATCCGTGCTTCCGGCGATGATGCTTCCATCGTTGTGACCGGCGGCACTGTGTCCGGCACCGGTACCGGCAGCAGTACTATCTATACTGACGGCGCAAGCCCTACCATCACCGTAAGCGGCGGCACTGTGTCCGGCACGAATAATCGGGCTATCTCTGCTGCCGGCGCAAGTTCTACCATCACCGTAAGCGGCGGCACTGTGTTCACCACCAGTCTTAATAGTAATGTCATCCGTGTCGACGGCACAAACGCCAGCGTAACAGTGACCGGCGGCACGGTGTACAACAAAGCCACACTCACCTATGCCATCAATGCTCCCGGCACAAACTCCACTGTGGCGGTGAGCGGCGGGTTCGTCTTTTCTCACGGCACAGGCAAAACCGATGTGATCAACGGCGGTGGCTTCACAGCCCCAACGGGCAACGGCATTGTCGCCGCATGGAATCCATCAAGTGGCAGCACTACTATAGAGGGTTCGACAACCGGCCTGTTTTTCCTTCCCAATACTGCGGCTGTAACGTGGCATAATGACAGTGCTCTCGGCGGCGGGATCTCCTATGAGTTGAACGCAAACGAAGGCTTCTTCCCGATAGCCGGGGTCACGGTAGATACGGCGACATATACGGTGACCGTCAACGGCGGCACCGTCAGCCCCGCGTCGGCAGCGGCCGGCTCGACAGTGAACATCACCGCGAACCCGGCACCTGAAGGAAAGCAGTTCGACCAGTGGGAGATATCGCCCACAGTCACCTTCACAGGCGGCACAAGCTCAACGGATGCCGCGGCGAAGTTCATTATGCCAGGTACGCCTGTGACGGCTGCGGCCGTATACAAGGATGTGCCGGCGGAACCCGGCGGCGAAGGCGACGACGAAGGCGGCGGAGGCAGCAACACGCTGCTGTATGTCGCGATCATCGTGATCGTAGTGCTGCTGGTATTGGCTGTAGTGTATTTCCTCTTCTTCAAGGGGAAGATCGGAAAGCCCTGATCCACCGCTAATGATAACAGAAGCGGTCAAAACTATTTTCAAACTCCAAGGGGGCTCCGCCCCCGATCCTTTTCAAAGAGAGATCATCCTTTATTCGAGCGGCGGCATCATCCGCAAAATGACCATGGCTGCGGGACGCAGGATGTCTGCGGGGGATCAGCACGAACAGTGTTATTTATCACAGGTCGCGATATGTTATTCAACCATTCCCAAGGGGAGTGTTCGCTAAAGGTAAAGGTGTAACCATGATATCAACAAAAACAGGGAGGGAGATGGGGTCTTTCTCACCTATTCTCGGAAAGAGGCGTATGCGCACAGCGGCTGCGTTGGCGGTGCTGCTGCTTGCCGTGACGGCGATCGGCGCATTCTCGCTTGCGTCTGAGACGTCCGATGCGGCGGATCATGCGGCTAATCAGATAAATCTTAACGCAACGCTCACAAATCAAAATCATCCCAGCTGGTCTTCGGATCTGACAGGAACCGTGTTCACAATAAAAAATAACGTTACTGTTACCGTGGTCGGCAACGTCACCGGAGCTACGTCGGAACTCATCTTCAACATCAACTCCGGTTCAACGACGGTCAGGTGGGAAGCAAAATATTCAGGATCAGGGAATATGCTCAGGATCAACGGCTACGGCACATTTGAGATCGCGGCCGGCGGCTCGGTGTCCACCACATCCGGTGGACATGCGATCTGGGCGACTGGTGATATTCCCACCATCAAAGTGACCGGCGGCTCGGTGTCCGCTGCGTCCACCAACGCCATCTATGCCGACGGCACAAGCCCCACTATCGCGGTGAGCGGGGGTACAGTATCCAACACCGCCGGCCCCGCCATCCGTGCCGAGGGCTTTGGTGCTAGGATCACGGTCAGCGGCGGCACGGTGTACTCTGTATCCAACGCCGCCATCCGTGCCGAGGGCATAAGCGCCATTGTCACGGTCAGCGGCGGCACGGTGTACTCTACATCCAGCCCGTACTCTCCTGCCATCTTTGCTACAGGCGGAAACCCTTCTATCACGGTCAGCGGCGGCACGGTGTATTCTTCTACCTTTAATGCCATCCGGGCTG
>JAKQBQ010000133.1 GCA_029574055.1 Methanobacteriota archaeon | reverse complement strand
GCTCTACCTACTGAGCTACAACGGCTTGTGGAAAAAGCAAAAGTGTGACTGATATTAAATGATTACGTTGGGTTTACGGCTCGTTCGATGTGCATCATGAAAAAAGATGCTGTCCGCAGGTTAAAATAAAGAATCGGCTATCGCTAATTCCGTGAAGGGCCGGCCATGGACAAAGAAAAACTGCCGTATTTGTCAGCGTTCCTGGTCATCTGCATGGTCTGGGGGCTCAGCCTCGTTGTTGCGTACGACCTTCTCGGCACCGGCATACCCCCGTTCTTCCTGATCGCCGTTACATACGGCTTAGGCGCTTTGATCCTTCTTTGCGCAAAGATCGCTGTGAGGTCCACTCCGGCCATCAGCCGCGGGGAGTGGGTGTACGGGATATTCGTGGGCGTTCTGATATTCGCCGCCTTCGGCCTCCAGACCGTCGGGCTGGTGTATACAACGCCGGCGAGGAGCGGTCTCTTAACGATATTATATGTGTTGTTCGTGCCTGTCATCATATCCTTCATCCTTAGGAAGGTCTCAGCGCGGTCGATCTTGTTCGCCGTAATTGGGTTCGCGGGCGTTTTCATAATGTCCGGGGTGTTCGGCGGGGACGCCGCGATGAATATCGGCGATCTCATCACGATCGCGTGCGCCGTCATGTTCGCATTCCAGTTCGTCGCGCTTGAGAAGTTCTCGCCCAGCCTGAACGCCGTTAATTTCACCCTGATCCAAATGGTCACCGCTACCCTTATCGGGTTCGCTGTCAGCATGGTGCTGGAGAACGACCTGCTCTCCGGGATGGACCTGATCGAATCCTGGGCGGGGCTGTTGTTCATGGGCATCATCGTCACAGGGCTGGGATTCTTCGTGCAGACCGCTGCGCAAAAGAAGATCCCTTCGACTACAATTTCAGTAATGTGCTGCACCGAGTCCGTGTTCGCCATGGTGTTCTCATGGGCGCTGGGTTATGACGTTATCACCATTCCGTTGCTGATAGGCGCCGCCCTTATCATAGCGTCCACCCTCTTATCGTCGGTTTATGAAAGAAGGGAGCTCATAGGCTGAGGTCTGGGTCTCTCAGCGGTCCGCCTGTCTTATTGCGTTGATGCGCTCGATCAGGTCTTCCAACCGGTCTGCGGCACTGCCGATGAACTCATCATACTTGTCGGAGACCCTGGCACCGTCGTTGGTGGCTATTATCAGGCCTTCCTTCTCCAACAGCCTCAGGGAGTACCTCACCTTGTGCTTTGGTATGCCCATTACCTCCGACAAACGGATTATCCCTATAGGCTGCATCTCCTTTGTGACCCTAAGCATCTCTATGTGCCTGCCTATGAGCTCTATCTCCTCAAAAGCGCGGTCAAAAATGGACATCTCTGCTGACACAGTGACACGCATTGTCATGCCAATATTAATATGATGCTTAGCGAAAAGGATCCGGGACCGCCGGCGATCGGGCGCTCAGCGCCCGTACCACTTCTGCTTTCCCCACTTCGAATAATTCGCCCAGTATCCCTGTATGAACGATCCGCAGCAGTTAAGAGCCTTCTTCTCTCCATCCTGGCCGCGGTGGATCTTGTAGCAGTTAAGGCACTGCCATCTCAACTCGAGGGGTTTCTCTTTTGCCATCGTAACCTGATTATCAAATCCGTTAATAAATCTTAGCAAAGGTCCCATATTGAAAAAAATATTGCCTATTTTAAGAAGCGTTATATACGTTCATCCCCATAAGGGATAATCTTATGAACAGGATTAAGGTCATCAATGAGCCATCAGAACTGGTTCCGATGCTCAGATCTGTCGATACGCCGGTCAAACGAGACGTGCTTAAAGAGGTGACCTTAGAATGGAGGACCGCTGACGACATAGAAAAAAAGTTCGGTCCCGAAGGCAGGGATGCCATAATATTTTTTGAGAAAATGAAACTTGTCGAGACCCGCTGGCTGTCGGTGAACGGAGGATACCCCGAAAAATCCTACCACACCTACTACACTTCATTCAACATAAACGCGCAGTGGCCCGTTTATGAGATAAGCGATGTCCTGACCGCAGCGATGATGGACGACAAGGAATATGCTGAGATCGAAGCGAAGATACTTGCCGAGGTCGGAAAGAGCGGAAGGTTCTCAGGCGACGTCGCCGAGGCGCTGGGCCTTTCCTCCACGATGCTGAAGAGCCTTGTGAGGAGGTCGGTCAAAATGGATTACCGCGGCCATAGGATAGAGCCTATCAGAGAAGAGTAAGATGCCCGATATCTGGATCCTGAGAATAGGCCACCGCCCGCAGAGAGACAAGAGGGTCACCACCCACGTGGCGCTGTCGTCGCGGGCGCTCGGCGCTTCCGGGATCTACGTCGACACCGAGGACAAGGTCCTCGAAGAGAACGTCAGGAGCGTTGTGGAGAGGTTCGGCGGGGATTACAAAATAGAGACGGGGGTCTCGCGGAAGAAGCTGCTGAAGGATTTCAAGGGAGAGGTCGTCCACCTTACCATGTACGGGCAGAGGCTGGACGAGGCCCTGCCTAAAATATCCAAAGAAAAAGACCTGCTGATCGTGGTCGGCGCGGAGAAGGTGCCGCCGGACGTCTACCAAAGGGCTGACCACAACATCTCCGTGGGAAACCAGCCGCATTCAGAGATCGCTGCGCTGGCGATATTCTTGGACAGGTTCACGGACGGCAAGAATCTATACTCCGACCGCGATGGTCTTTTGACTGTGATACCGAACGAAAGGGGGAAGACCGTTGTCGAAAAAAATTCCTGACGAGAGTGGCTGCATCCGCATCCTGAAGGAAGCGGGCTGCAAACAAAGGGTGATCGTCCACTGCTGTACCGTCTGCGCTGTCGCCGAGGAGATGCTGAACCACATCGAGGCGGACCGCAGGCTCGTGGTCGCCGGCTCCCTCCTGCATGATATCGGGAGATCGGTGGACAACGGCATATCGCATGCTCTGAAAGGAAGCGAGATACTTGCAAAGATGGGCTTCCCCGAAGAGCTTGTTGCGTTAGTGAGGAAACATACGGGTGCCGGGCTCGATGATGTCGATGCCAGAGAGTTGGGGCTCCCTCCCGGGGATTACATGCCGAAGACAATTGAGGAGAAGATCGTCGCGCACGCCGATAACCTGGTAAGCGACGACAGGGTGGTGAGCTACAGGCACTCTGTCGAGCGGCTTGTGAACAAAGGCGCGCTCAGAGGCGCAGAAAGGATCGAAACGCTCCATTGGGAGCTCTCTAAGCTTTACGGCATGGACCTGGATGTCATCGCGGACATCATCGGCGAATACCCAGAGCTCAAACGCCTCTCATACTGACCCGGATCTGATCCTCTCGCCGGGGAACCTGTTCAGGATAATTATGTCGCCGATGCTCTGCACCCACCTCATGGGTATGCTTATCGCCACGTTCTCGTCCACAAGGGCAGGGTTCGCATCCGAGACGTACAGGCCGCTGACCCTCATCCCCGTTATATCTATCACGGCCTCGTCCACCACGCCGACGAATACTCCGTTCGGAGTGTATATCTCCAGCCCTTTGATGTTACCGATGGTTTCCAGCACACCTACTCCCACGTTTGTAGTTCCTTCTAAACTTATTTAACTTCTTATACTTATGAGGGTGGACATATCAGGTGAGTATCTTGGTAACAGAACTGACAGACAGCACTTTTAACAATTTCGTTGACAGCAACCGCATAGCGGTGGTAGATTGCTGGGCGCCTTGGTGCGGACCATGCAGGAGAATGACACCGATAATAGAAGAACTCTCGAACGAACTGAACGGCAAGGCCGGAGTGGCCAAGCTCAACGTCGACCAGAACCAGGCAGTATCCGTAAGGTTCGGGATCAGAGCGATACCGACCGTGCTGATATTCAAGGACGGCGTCCTCGCGGAGACCCTGGTGGGGCTGAGGGGAAAAGACGACATAATGGGATATATCAGATCTTTGTGAATGAGAGCCGACGTAGCGATTATAGGCTGCGGGCCTGCGGGCCTGCAAGCGGGCATCCACTCATCCAGAAGGAAAGCGAGTACTGTATTGATAGGAAAGATCCAGAACAGCTCCCTTTATGGAACGCATATCGAGAACTTCTTCGGCAGCACCGGGAGGACCGACGGCACAGAGATGCTGAAGAGAGGGCTTGACCAGGCGCTGTCGTTCGGATGCAGGCACATCGACCGCGACGTGATCGGGGCATCCATGGACGGCGATATTTTCAGGATAACCGTCGAGACCGGAGAGGAGATGGAATGCAGGTCGGTGGTCATAGCCACCGGGATCTACAGAAAAAAGCTGAACATACCGGGGGAGAAAGAATTCCTTGGCAAAGGCGTGAGCTATTGCGCCGAATGCGACTGCAACTTCTACAAAGGCCTCAAAGTGGCGGTCATAGGCAATGAATCCCTGGCCGCGACATCGGCCGAACTGATGACAAAATACGCTTCGGAAGTGTATTGGGTCAGTAATGATATATTGGCAGACAGGAATCTAGTGGATAGGGCATCGGGGGCGGGCGTGAAAAATATCGCCGGGACGCCGAAAGAGATCAGGGGCAATGCGGTCGTCGAATCGCTGCTGCTGCAGGGGGGGCTAACGCTCGGAGTCGACGGCGTTTTCATAGAGCTCGGGGGGCGGTCCTCATCCGAACTGGCAATGGACCTCGGGGTCCTGCCGGAAGCGGACGATTCGATAAAGGTGAACAAAAATTGCGAGACCTCTGTCGCCGGGGTCTATGCGTGCGGCGACATTACCGGCGAGCCGTGGCAGCTGGCCAAGGCGGTCGGGGAAGGGGCCGTGGCGGGGCATCATGCCGCCAAATGGGCAAAGGAAAAACGAAATGACTGTTGAGGACGTCATATCCAGCATGCTTAGGGAAGAGGGCGGTTTCCAAAAGGCCTTCAAGAGCATGCTTGATGAGGAGCTCAAGATGTCCCTGAGCGAGTTCTGCTCGGTATCCGGCATTTCGCAGAGCACCATGTACAAGATACTCGAAGAGGACCGGGAGCCCAATCTGAGAACCATAAGGCAGATAATCCACGCGCTCAACGTCATCAGCAAGGCCGGCGATGAGAATTTCGTCGCCGTCATCGCCTCTTCCACCTTCATGGAGTACCTTCCGAAGACCATGGACGTCGAAGGCAGGACGATACACATAAGGGAATATCCGATAACGACCGTCGAGGATGCCATAATAGCCGCTGTGAGAGCAGAGAGGGACGGCGCCCTTGCGATAGTCTGTGCGCCAATAATCGCCGTCACCGTGAAGAAGATCCTGCGCATACCGGTATCGCCGGTCATGCCTCTCGGAAGCGTCCTTAAAGCGCTTGAGATCGTTAAAGGTATAGTCTGAACAAATTAAAATACCAGCTTAACTATTGTTCAGCATTACGGGAGATGTGTACACTGTTCGAATTGCAGGTAGTCAGCAACACCCCAATGAATGCCGTTATGGATAGAGATATAGTCGCAGAGACGTTCCTGGTGCAGATCGGGTACATACCGAAAGGGTACGACCCTAAGACATCGGCTACAAGCGTCAGGGACAGCGTGCCGTACCGGCTTTTCATGGATTTTTTTATGAAGAACACAAGCAAAGCGTGGGCGGTTGAAGAGCTGGCCGCGCTTCTTGGAACTACGAAGCCGACCGTTTACCGCCACATTAACAAGCTGAAGTCCATGGATCTTCTGGAAAGCATCGATGTCGAGTTCAACGGCGCCGTTAGGAAAGGATATCGGATAAGATACGGCGACCTGTCCAAAGCCTGGAGCTTCACCGAGGCGAACGTGAACATGGCCATGGACAACTACAAGCGCACCGTTTCCCACTTCCAATCTTTGTCAAGAGCGGAGAACGAATGAACGTTGACGATCCTAAAACAAGAGAGTTAAGCCTCAGGATCATCTCTGCCGTAAAGTCCGGAGATATTAAAGATCGAGAGGGCATCCAAAGGATGAAGATCAAGCTCTGCAACGAGCTGGGTCTTGACGAAGTTCCTTCCAATTCAAGCATTTTGAAAGTTGTCGATCCCGAAGACAGGAAGCTTCTCGACCCGTTCCTCATAAAAAAGCCGATGCGCACCATGAGCGGCGTTGCCGTTGTGGCCGTCATGACCTCCCCCCACTCCTGCCCGCACGGGAAATGCATATACTGCCCCGGCGGAGTGGAGAGCGGGTCTCCCCAGTCGTATACGGGAAAGGAGCCGGCCGCCAGAAGGGCGGAGAGGAACGGATTCGATCCCTTCCTTCAGGTGAAAGACCGCATAGAGCAATTGACTGCCATCGGCCACAAGACGGATAAGATAGATCTGATCATCATGGGCGGCACATTCACATCCCGGGATCGGGAATACCAGGAATGGTTCGTCAGAAGATGCCTCGACGCCATGAACGGAGAGCCTTCCGAGGATCTTTCGGATGCGCAGAGGAAGAACGAGGTGTCAGCGCACAGGTGCATCGGCCTCACGGTGGAGACCAGGCCGGACGTATTCGGCGATGAGCAGGTGGAGCTTGCCATGATGCTGGGCGCCACCAGGGTGGAGCTCGGGGTCCAGATACTTGATGACGATATCCTATCAAAAACAAAAAGAGGCCATGGGGTGAAGGAAGTGATCGACTCCACCGAGTCCTGCAAATCGCATGGGCTGAAGGTCTGCTACCACATCATGCCCGGGCTTCCCGGCTCCGATCCCGAGAAGGATCTCGATCGCTTCAGACGCTTGTTCGAAGACCCGGACTTCCGCCCGGACATGCTGAAGCTCTATCCTACGCTGGTCATATCCGGCACGGAACTCTACGATATGTGGGAAAGGGGAGAGTATGTTCCGTATGACGTAGATACTGCCGTGGATCTGCTGGCGAAAATGAAATCCGTCGTCCCGGAGTATGTGAGGATACAGAGGATAGAGAGGGACATCCCCGCGCCGCAGATCTCCGCCGGGATATTCAGGAGCAACATCAGGCAGCTTGTGAAGGATCACATGGGTTCCCTCGGCATATCCTGCAGATGCATCAGGTGCAGGGAGGTTGGGCATACCGGAGAGATCCTGGAACATCCGGAAAGGATCGTTCGGAAGGTCTTAGAGTACGAAGCAAGCGGCGGCGTCGAGAGATTCGTCTCGCTGGAATACAACGATTCGATAATAGGCTACGTCAGGCTGAGGACCGACGGCACCGACACAGCGACCGTCAGGGAAGTGAAGGTGTTCGGGCGGATCGCCCCGCTGGGTTCCGAGGGGGAGGATTGGCAGCACAGGGGGTTCGGGAAAGAGCTTATGCAGGAAGCGGAACGGCTTGCGGCGGCTGACGGCAAAAAAAGGATCAGGGTCACCGGCGGCATCGGGACCAGAGAATACTACAGAGCGCTGGGATATAGTTTAGAAATGCCTTATATGGTCAAGGACCTCAGTTGATCACCAATCTGTCCCCATCGACCCTTATGCGGTCCGTCTCCACGACCATCCTGCCCTTTTCATCCAATTTGTGCGGCCCACCGATGACGTTCCCGGCAGCGGATACCAGAAGATACTTGATCGAGCCGTCGTCCGTATCGATCACTATATCCTCAAGTTTTCCCACCGAACGCCCGGTTATGGTCTCGACCTCTTTGCCTATGAGCTCTTTGCTGAACACTTTGCTTTCCACACGATCACCCGTAGAATGGGTTGTCCCAACCCGTCTGAAGCTTCCTCATCTCCCTGCTGAGCGCTTCGTACCTCTCGAACGTCGACTCATCCACCGAAGGGCGAACCCTGCCCAACGCTTCCTTGAAGTCCTTATCAGTCACGAACTGCGCGGAATTGTCTCTGCGGTACGCCGACAGCCCCGCCTCCCTGCACAGAGCTTCTATGTCCGCACCGACGTATCCGTCGGTCGCCTTCACGAGCGCTTCCATATCCACATCCTTGAGCGGCATCTTCTTCGTGTGCACATTAAGTATGCTCTTGCGCGCGTCCTGGTCCGGCTTTCCTATGAGTATCATGCGGTCCATCCTCCCCGGCCTCAGCAGCGCCGGGTCTATCATGTCGGGGCGGTTGGTGGCGGCCATTATCATCACTCTGTTCATGCTCTCGATGCCGTCCATCGACGTCAGAAGCTGCGCGACCACCCTTTCCCATGCCTGTGAGCCGCCCTCGCCCCTTATGGGCGCTATCGAGTCGATCTCATCGAAGAATACTATGCATGGGGCCATCTGCTTTGCTTTTTTGAATATCTTCCTTATGGCCTGCTCGGACTCGCCGACCCACTTGCTGGCTATCTCCGGTCCGCTTATTGATATGAAGTTCGCGCCGGACTCGTTGGCCACGGCTTTGGCTATGAGCGTCTTCCCGGTCCCGGGCGGTCCGTACAGCAGCAGCGCCTTTCCGGGCTCTATCCCGAGCCTCTCGAACGACTTATGCTCCTCCGTTGGAATGAACACTTCCTGGATCTCCCTCTTTATATGTTCCAGTCCGCCGATGTCCTTCCATCCGACCTTGGGTATCTCGACCGATACCTCCCTCATGCCGCTCGGCTCTATGTCTGCCAGCGCATCGGTGAAATCCTCCATGCAGACCTTCATCGTCTCCAGCGTCGACTGGGGCACCGGTTTGTCGAGGTCGAGTTTCGGGATGTGCTTGCTCAAGCACTTCATCGCGGCCTCTCTCGCCAGCGATGCCAGGTCCGCTCCGACGAATCCCTGGGTCATTGCCGCAAGCTCCTCTATCTTAACATCATCCAACAGCGGCATGTCCCTCGTATGGACCTCCAGGATGCTCCTTCTCCCGGACATGTTCGGGATCCCTATCTCGATCTCCCTGTCGAACCTTCCCGGCCTCCTCAGGGCAGGGTCGATGGAATCCTCCCTGTTCGTTGCCCCGATGACGATGACGTCCCCTCTCCCGCCCATCCCGTCCATGAGGGTCAGGAGCTGAGCGACCACGCGTCTTTCGACCTCGCCGGAGGTGGAATCCCTGTTAGGGGCTATCGAATCTATCTCGTCCAAGAATATTATGCTCGGGGCATTTTCCTTGGCTTCGTCGAATATCTTCCTGAGCCTTTCCTCGCTCTGGCCGTAGAACCTTCCCATTATCTCCGGCCCGCGGATCGAATAGAAAGATGCGCCGGACTCGTTCGCGACCGCCTCCGCGATCAGAGTCTTGCCGGTCCCGGGCGGGCCGTACAGCAGCACGCCCTTCGGCGCGGATATGCCCATGCGGTCGAACAGTTCCGGGTGCTTGAGAGGGAGCTCTATCATCTCCCTTATCCTTTTCAGCTCGTCGTCCAGCCCGCCTATGTCGTCGTATGTGGTATGGCCGAGGCGGACCTCAGACTCTTCCTTGGCCGGCTCGCTCCTTAATATGATCTCTGTCTCCGGGCAGACGACCACCGGCCCGGCAGGAGTGGTCGACGCTACGTGGAACGTGGTCCTGTTGCCCATGAGGGCGATGTTCGGGATCATTATGTCGATCCCCATTATCAGCGGTCTTCCTACCAGCCCGCTCCTGAAGATGCCGTCTGCCCCCTCTTCGTAATTGATCCTCTTGCTTTCCGTTATGTTGGGATGGAGTATCACCCTCTGGGCGGGGACGGGCTCGCATTTCCTTATCCGGACCGTCTCGTCCACGCTGACCTCCGCGCTGGTCCTTGTGGGGCCGTCTATGCGTATCAGCTTCATTCCGTCGTCGCCGGGCTCCCCCTTGAAGACCTTTGCCACCACGGTCTTCTTGCCGACGACCTCGATGACGTCCCCTAACTCTAGCCCGAGCCCTCTCCGGGACTCGTTATCGATCCTCGCCCTGCCGTATCCCACCTCGGACTGCCTCTTGGCCATCGCGACCTTGAGCTCCAAGTATTTCTCCATCGCCAGCATGATGCCCTTCAAAATATTTCATTTGATTGTCTTCCTTCGGTAGGTTTTGCGTTTCGGAGAGGGCGCCGTGAGAAAAATAAAAAAAATCATGTTGGCACATGGCTGTGATTCGAAAGCCTTAATATAGGTGCGTGCGTTTTTCTTCTTTCATTATGAAAGCGATCGACGAGACAATTTCAAAGCTGAAAGACAGCATCAAGATCACGAAGATGCCGCGCATTCAGCAGGAGCTTACTGCCTGCCTGCAGTGCGGCTACTGCATAAGCGTCTGCGAAGCCCACGATCAGACGCCTTGGGAATCCGTGACGCCCAGAGGGAAGATATACTACCTCAGGCAGCTCGGCGGCGCCGGCGTGGTGGACAAGCTCCTCGGAAGAGAGGTTGCTCTCAGCCCGTATTTCATTGATGCGATGTACAAATGCACAGGATGCGGGAACTGCGCAGCGGTCTGCCACGCGAACATACCGCTGGTGGAATTCTGGGAGACTGTCAGGAAATGGATGGTCGACGAAGGCGCCGGCCCCATGTCCGCCCACAAGGTAATGGCAAAGAAGGTCGGAGAGGTCCACAACCCGTACGGGGAGCCCCCGTCCAAAAGAGGGAACTGGTGGCCTGAGGAAGTGGAGAGATCGCCCACTCCCGAGGTCATATTCTTCGCCGGATGCACAGGGGCTTACAGGCAGCAGGCCCTGCCATGCACAGGCGTCCGCGTGCTCGACAGGGCAGGCATCAAAATGAACCATCTCGGCGAGGACGAGTGGTGCTGCTCGTCGCCTCTTCTTAGGACGGGGACGCACAAACATTCCCTTGAATGCGCCCAGCAGGTCGTCGAGGGAGCTGACGGCACCGGCGCGAAGGACATGGTGATGACATGCTCCGGCTGCTACAAGACCATCTCCACCGACTTCGGGAGGTTCTACTCGAAGGCCGGACAGAACGTCTATCACTTCTCGCAGTACGTCGAGAAGCTGATCGCAGAGAGGAAACTCCCGTTCAACCACGAATTCAAGGCAAAAGTGACTTATCACGATCCATGCCACATGGGAAGGCACATGGGCGTCTACGATTCCCCGAGGAACATCCTGAAGAAGATCAAGGGGATAGAACTGATCGAGATGGACCGCACCAGGGAGCTTTCCAGGTGCTGCGGCGCCGGAGGCGGGTACAAGAGCCAATACAACGACATGGCGGTGAACATAGCCGCAGAGAGGATCAGAGACGCCGAGGAGACCGGAGCGGAGATCCTTGTCACATGCTGCCCGTTCTGCGTGACCAACCTGAACCAGGGGGCTAAGCAGATAGGCTCAAAGATCAAGGTCATGGACCTTTCGGAGATCCTTCTTAAGGTGACGGCCCCGATAGAGAAGCCCGCCGAGGAGCAGAAGCCGGAAGACAAGAAGCCCGTTGAGACGAAGAAGGCGGAAGAGCCCGCCGCGGTGGCCGTTGTCGATAAAGATAAGACGGCAGTCGCAGTGAAGCCGGATGCCGCGGAACGCGCAGACGCCGCCGTCCAGACGACTTCGGACATACACGCAATGAACGAAGACGACAAGGACGCCCGCGTGCGCGTTTACGGATACTGGAGCGACGAAGGCCTCGGTCGCGTAATAGTCCGCGACCTGCCCGACGAGAACGGTGCGGCAAAGGCCGCCGCGAAGAAGGAAAAGGCCGAGGCTCCGCCGGTCGAAGAGGCTGATGAGGACGAAGACCTCGGAGACGACATCTGGACCGACAATTCTCCGGAGGCGCTTATCAGAAGGGCCGCTTGGAACAAGGGCCTCAGATGCAGGAAGGACTATGGGCCGCAGGTCATACCTGTGGCATTCGTAAAGCCGAAGGTCGCCGTGTTCATCTTTGCCGAAGAGGGAGAAGTGGACCCCGAGGTCAAGAGCGCGCTCGAAGACGACAGGTGGATAGTCCTGACCTTCTACGAGAAGGATGTCACCGACGGAGAGGAGCAGGCGGTTGAGATCAAGGCGGCCGTCAAGGAGAACGCCAAGGCTCTCGGAAAGAAAAAGAGAAGGTAAACCATTTGCCGGGATCTCCCGGCATAACTTTTTTTTCAAATATGTCATTCGATATACTCTGCCCGGAACTCGTTTCAGCTTTGAGGGACAGAGGGATAACGGAGCCAACCGACCCGCAGAAGGATGTCATTCCCAAGATCCTTTCCGGAAACAATGTGCTTTTGGTAGCACCGACCGGCATCGGAAAGACCGAGGCCGCCATGCTTCCGATCTTCGATTCCATCTTCAGGACCAAAGGGAAAAAGGGGATCCGCTGCCTGTACGTCACGCCCCTCAGGGCGCTCAACCGCGATATGCTGAAGAGGATGGACGAATACGGGACCGCCTTGAATATATCGGTGGGGGTAAGGCACGGGGACAGCACGCAGGCGGAAAGGAACAAACAGTCCCGGGAAGCCCCCGAGATACTCATTACAACACCGGAAACGCTGCAGGTCCTGTTCACCGGCAAAAGGCTGAGAGAGCATCTGAAGAATGTGGAATGGGTCGTTGTCGACGAGGTTCACGAGCTGTCAAGCACAGAGAGGGGCGCGCAGCTCGGCGTCGCCCTGGAGCGTTTGGCGGAACTCAGCGGCGAATACCAAAGGATAGGATTGTCCGCGACGGTCGGCGATATCGATGACGTTAAAGCATTCCTATCGGGAGTGGGAAGGAACGTGACACTATGCAAGCACGACACCCGCAGAGAATTCGAAATAGTCGTAGAATGCCCCGCCCCCGATGAGGACCCGGAGCTTCTTGACAAACTGCAGAGCGACCCGGACATCCTGGCAGTAATGAAAAGAGCCAGACAGCTGATGGAAGCGGGAAGGTCCACACTGCTTTTCGTTAACACGAGGGAGACCGCCGAATGGCTCGCCGCAAGATATCACCTTTGGGATGAGGACATCTCGATAGAAGTGCACCACGGGTCCCTTTCCAAAGAGAACAGGATGAGCATCGAGGACAGGTTCAAGAACGGGGAACTGAAGGCCGTTATAGCCACATCATCCCTGGAATTGGGGATCGATATCGGATCTGCGGATCTCGTCATACAGTACAACTCCCCAAGAGAGGTGTCCAGGATGATACAGCGCGCCGGAAGGGCCGGACACCGCATGGGGGAGGTCATAAGATCGGTGATAATCGCAACGGCGCCGGACGAGGTCGCAGAGGCGCTTGTGATCGCACGGAGGAGCGACGCAAAAGAATTGGAATACTTCAGGGGAAGGAGCAGCCCGCTCACGGTGCTTGCGAACCAGCTTGTGGCAATGACCATGAGCGGCCGCGTAGATAGGGATGCGGCATACAGGATATTCAGGCACTCGAATTCCTTCAAGGACCTTCCGCGCCAAGATATGGATGATGTCCTGGAACAGCTGAAATCCATCAAATTGATATTCGAGGATGATAACGGATTCAGGCGCTCCAAGAAGGGGATGCAGTACTTCTACGACAACATCTCCATGATCCCCGACGAGAGGACCTACCTCATCAGGGACATAAGCACAAGGGGGATAATTGGAACTCTGGATGAAAGCTTCGTCGCGTCCTTCGCGGAGCCGTATGCGATGTTCATTGCAAAAGGCAGGACATGGAGGATCGTCGAGATGAGAGAGGATGAGCTCCTTGTGGAAGAGGCAAAGGATGTCGGTTCCGTGCCGTCATGGGCGGGTTCGGACATACCTGTGCCGTTCGAGGTCGCCATGGAGGTCGGCCGGATGCGCCGCAAGATGAACTTCGAAAAATACCCCGGCAATGAAAGATGCTACAAAAAGGTCGCAGAATACATCAACGACCAAAAAGAAAGATGGCCTGTCCCCACCGACGAGACCGTTACGCTTGAAACGGGGGACAGGCTTGCGATATTGAACTGCTGCTTCGGCAGCAGGGTCAACGAGACCATCGGGAAGATATACTCAGCGCTGCTCACAGCCCGCCTCGGAGAGAGCATCGGGGTGTCGACCGACCCGTACCGCATAATCCTGGAACTCCCGAGGAGCGTGGACAGGAAGCTTCTGGAAAGTACGCTCAGATCCATAAAGCCGGGAACGATCGAGGCGCTGGCAAGGATCACGATCCTTAATTCCACCTACCTTAAATGGCGCTTCGTTCACGTTGCGAAGAAATTCGGCATCATCGAAAAGGGGGCAGACCACCGCTTCATCAATTTCAAC
>JAKQBQ010000059.1 GCA_029574055.1 Methanobacteriota archaeon | reverse complement strand
GCAGACCTCCTCAAACAGTGAGCCCGCCGCGTTCTTATGCTCCGATGTGTGGCTTATATCTTCGGAACGAACTTGAACCCGTACCTGATCACGCCGGCCGCACCGTCCTCATCTATTTTCCTGAGGACTGCGCGCACAGGCATCCCGATGGTTATCTTTTCAAGCTCCACATCCACCAGCTGCCCCGCTACCAGGACACCGTCCTTTGTCCTCACCATCGCCACTGCATACGGTTTGAGGAGATTGTTGAACGCAGGCGCCTCGTGGATGATCGAGAATGAGAACACCTCTCCTTCCCTTTCGACCTTGTACTTCTTCATCTTCCCGATGCCTTCTCTGCGGCATTTCGGACAGAAGTCGCGGCCTGGGAAGAACACCGTCTCGCAGTTCCCGCATTTCGCCCCCTCTATGTTGTATTTTCCCGGGAACTCCCTCCAGGCTCTCGCTACCGACGGCATCAGACCGCCTCCAGTATGCTGACGGTCACAGCGGAACCTGTCCCGCCCACGCTCTGCGCAAGCCCGTATTTGGGATCCTTGACCTGTCTTTTATCCGCCCTGCCCCTCATCTGTTCGGCGATCTCCACTATCTGCGCCACCCCGGATGCTCCTATGGGGTATCCTCTTGCCTTCAGGCCGCCGGATGTGTTGACGGCGACCTTCCCTTCGCCGATCCTTGTCTCGCCGTTAAGGAACGCCTTCCCCGCCTCACCTTTTTTGTAGAGTCCGAGGTCTTGGAGCGCAAGTATCCCTGCGATGGAATAATCGTCATGTATCTCCGCGACGGAAATGTCCGATGCGCGAATGCCTGCCCACTCATATGCCTTCCTGGCGGCGGTGACCGTCGCCCCGAAGGATGTGATGCTGTCCCTCTGGAACAAAGCCAGGGTGTCGCTGCCCTGCGCGAAGGATGCGACCTTGACGTAACTGTCGGTGTGCTTCTTCGCTTCGTCGAGAGGACACAGAACAACTGCCGCCGCGCCGTCGCTGACGGGCGCGCAGTCGAACATTCCGAGCGGTTCCGCCACCGGGCTCGATTTGAGTACGGTTTCGAGAGGTACCGCTTTCTTGAACTGCGCCGCGGGATTCAGTGCGCCGTGGAAATGGCTGTTGACAGCCACTGACGCGATCTCTTCGCGCGTCGCGATGCCTTCGTATATGACCCTTCTTGCTATCATCGCATATAACGATGCAAGGGTCAGGCCCATTCCCGCCTCCCATTCGGCGTCTGCCGTGGCATCCATGGCGTTGTTGATCGATGAATCATCCTGATCGGTCATCTTCTCCGCGCCTCCTACGAGCACGGTATTGTGCAGCCCCGATGCGACGGCCATGACCGCCTGTCCGAACGCCACGCCTCCGGATGCGCCTCCCGCTTCGACCCTTGTCGCGGGCACGTTCCTGGTGGCCATCCCGGAATAGTCTGCTATAAGCGCATCGATGTGCTTCTGGTTGATGAAACGCCCTGCGGACATGTTCCCGATGAACAGGCCGTCTATCTCGCTTCCGTAAAGATTCGCGTCTGCGATGGCCTTCATCCCCGCCTCTATCTCGATGCTCCTGAAGGAGTCGTTCCAGTTCTCGCCGAACTTGGTCACTCCCACGCCGATGATCGCTACATCCCTCATCTCATACCCCCTGCATCCGGATCATTCCCCTGTATTTGGTGTACAGGCCGTAGTCGATATAGATCGGGTTCTCTATCAGCTTCTCAATTGTAGGGGCATTCTCTCTCTTGAAATTCTTTATCTTATCAGTGACGGTGATATCAAAGGCATCGCTTCCGGCGCCGGAGCCGTAGGAAGTGACGAATATCCTGTCCCCGGGCACAGCTTTGTCCAATACCGCCGACAACCCCAGCGGGACCGAGCCGCTGTATGTATTCCCGATGTTCGGGGACAGGAGGCCGGTCTCAATCTGCTCCTG
>JAKQBQ010000056.1 GCA_029574055.1 Methanobacteriota archaeon | reverse complement strand
TACCAGTCCTCCGGGTTCAACGGGGAAGCCCTCGACAGGGAGTGGCTGATAGCCCTGAACAGGCCGGTGATGATAACGCCGGACCTTACCGTGCTTTTGGACATCGACCCGAAAAAGGGATAGAGAGGATCGGCGGGAGATCGGAGCTCAGCAAATATGAGATCTCCGAATACTTAGAGAATACAAGAAGGGAATACCTAAGGCTCGCCGATGAGTTCGATTTCATGATAATCGACGCCGAAGACGATCGGAACGAGATCGCAAACAAGATAATCACGATATTAAAGGAGAGGATTTGATGCACCCGTCAGAGGAAATATTCTGTGAGAAAAGCAGCAGGCTGAGAGGAAAGACCATAGTGATCGGAATAACCGGGAGCATTGCGGCAACCGAATGCTTCTCAACGATAAGGGAGCTGGTAAGGCATGGGGCAAAGATAATCCCGGTCATGACCCCCAGCGCCGCAAAGCTCGTTGCTTCGGATGCCATAGAGTTTGCGGCAGGCACAAAGCCGATAATCGAGCTTTCGGGGCAGACTGAGCACATCACCCACCTCGGCGACGCGTCTGCGGCGGATCTTTTTCTCGTTTATCCGGCAACAGCCAACACCATATCGAAGATGGCGCACGGGATAGATGACACGGCCGTGACGTCAATGGCCACGGTGGCGCTGGGGAGCAAGATCCCCGTTGCGGTGGCGCCCGCTATGCATGTGCAGATGCTTGAGAATCCCGCTGTGTCAGGGAACATCAGGACCCTCTCTGAATGGGGAGTGCATATCATCGGGCCGCACAGAGATGGGATAAAGGCAAAGGTCGCGTCAAAGGATGAGATCGTGTCATGGGCAGTGAAGCTCTTATCAAGGAACGACCTTGCCGACCGCCGGATATTGGTTATAGGTGGGAGGAGCGAGGAGCCAATAGATTCAATGAGGATGATAACCAACCGCTCCAGCGGACTGATGGCGCTGGCACTTGCGAAACGCGCCTTCGAGAGAGGGGCGGAGGTCAACCTGTGGATGGGAGGATGCAGCGTCTCGCTTCCCGATTTCCTCAAAGTGGAAAGGTTCACCACAGTGTCCGATCTCGTGGGGATGATGGACAAGGTCGATCACGACCTCGTGATTGTGCCGGCAGCTCTGGCAGACTTCACCCCGATGGAAAAGAAGGAAGGCAAGATATCCAGCGACGGGCCCTTCGATGTCAAGCTGGAGCCTGTTCCGAAAGTTCTCCCTATGATCAGGAAAAGATGCAAGAACGTGATAGGCTTCAAGGCAGAGTCCGGACACAGCTTGGAGGAGTTGGAGGAGAGGGCGAGGCTCAGGATGAAGGAGCACGGTCTCAAAGCGGTGGTCGCCAACGACATCGACGATGCCGGAAGGCAGACATCCTCCGTGATATTGGTGACCGAGAAAGCATCCAAGAACATAACCGGCACGAAGATAGAAGTGTCGGATGAGATCTTGGATTATTGCGCGGAAATAATATGACCTCGGTGTTCTGCCCGGCGCACATAACCTGCTTCTTCAGGCCTGTGCATTCCGATACGATCCTTAAAAGCGGGTCCATCGGAGCGGGCATCAGGCTGAGGGCGGGGACGACCGTCCATATCCACGAAACAGAAGGAAAGACCGGGATACTCATCAACGGGAAGGATGATGACGCAAAGGTAACCCGGCATGTGCTGGAACATATGGCGCCCGGCCGTAATTTCGATGTGAGCGTCGAATGCGGCCTTCCGACCAAACAGGGGTTCGGGATGAGCGCTTCGGGTGCTGTCGCCGCGGCGCTCTGCATCTCGGAGATAGTCGGCGGAAGCAGGAAAGAGGCATTCGAGGCCGCCCACACCGCTGATGCCGTCTGCGGCGGAGGGCTCGGGGATGTTTCCGGATTGATGCACGAGTGGGATGTCCCGATAAGGACGGAGGCTGGGCTGCCGCCGTTCGGGTGCGCAAAGGATCATAAGATAGAGTTTGAAAGATTGACGCTGATCGTTATAGGAGGGGATATGAGCACCGCCGGCATCCTTGCCGACAGCGGCAAGCTTGAAAGCATATGCAAAGCAGGCGAGGAAGCGATGCGAAGGTTCGAAGGCAGCCCAGGAAAGGATCAGTTGTTTGATATTTCCAATAAATTCTCGTCGGAGGCCTGCTTAAGAGGAAAAGAGGTCGCAGGCGCCATGCAAGAGCTGGAGAACAATGGGATGAGGGCTTCGATGTGCATGCTCGGCAACAGCATCTTCACGGACGCTTCTGAGAAAGAGGTCAGGGACGCCGTAGGAGATGCGTACTGGATCTTCTCAACAGCATCGACCGCCGAACCGGCGCGGATCATTCGAAAAGCGTGAAGAGAACGTCGTCTTCCCCTACATCGAACAGCCCGATCCTGGCACCGCAATCAAGCCACCCGTGCGCATAGTTCACAGCGGCGAACGCAGTGACAAGGTCGCCGGACTCCCTGAAATGTTTTGCGTCGTTGTAATAAGATGTGGCCATCTCGAGGAAATCGTCGGCGAGCTTCTTCGCGTACGATCTGCCGGGCGCGGCTATCGTAAGCTTTTCCAACGCTTTCCTTGTGATCTCAAGATATCTGTCTATCTTTTCTTCCGAGATGGTGCTGTTCATCGTTCATGCAACGATGCGCGGCGATAAAAAGCTTGACCGCTTCAAACACCTCATTCGTTTTTCTGCAGGATGGATTCCAGGATCTCGGCGGCATCTTTCACAAGGATCGGGCAGATCTGCGCATAAAAGCGTTTTGCGGCACTATCGAGGAGCGTGCACAGCGCGAGCGTCCATGCACATTTAATTATAATGTCAAGCAAATGCGGACTGTATGATAATAGTCGGGGGATCGTCTTCCAGGGATCTTGCGAAAGAGCTGTCGAACATACTAGGATGTACATTCATACAGGCGGCGACCACGAGGTTCCCGGACGGCGAATGCTATACCAGGATAGACACCGAGTCCCTGAACGATGATGTAGTGATAGTCCAGAACACATATCCGGACTCCAACATGATCGAGATGTTCCTGCTGCAGGATGCCGTGAAGAAGATGGGGGCCAGGAGAATAACGCTTGTGATCCCCTACTTCGGATATGCCAGACAGGACAGGGTGTTCAGGCCCGGAGAGCCTGAGAGCGCGAAAGTGATGATCAACCATCTCGGAATGATGTGCGACCGCGTGTTTACGGTGGATATACACAAGGAGTCCGTCCTGGAGCACTTCGGATGCCCGTACAAGGATCTGAAAGCTGCGCCCGCGATCGCGGAACACTTCAAGAACCGCAGCATAGAGCTGGTCCTCTCCCCCGATCTTGGGGCGAAGGACCGCGCGAAAGCCGTCGGCGAAAAGATAGGAGTGTCTTACGACCATCTTGAGAAGATCCGGCTGTCCGGGTCGGAAGTGAGGATCTCCCCGGCGCAGATGGACTGCAAGGGGAAGAACATCCTGATAGTGGACGACATGATATCCACCGGAGGAACGATCGTTGCGGCGAAACAAGCCCTCAAAGAAGCCGGCGCAAGGAATATATCGGTCGCCTGCACCCACGGGATATTCGTGAACAATGCGCTCGAGAGGCTGACCGGCAGCGCTTTGGATGCCGTCCTATGCTGCAACACCCTTGAGAACGAGGTATCGCACATATCCGTCGCGGGAATAATCGCCAACGCTCTGAAGGAGAAGTGGTGATACCATGGAAAAAGAGGACAACTTCGCCGACTGGTATCTTGACATCGTTGAGAAAGCGAATCTCTCGGACAAAAGATATCCGATAAAGGGCATGAACGTCTGGACCCCGTACGGCTGGAAGGCGATGATGAACATCGACCACTTCATCAGAAAAGAGCTGGACGCCACTCAGCACGATGAGGTATGCTTCCCGCTGATGATCCCGGAGACCGAGTTCAAGAAAGAGAAGGACCACATAAAAGGGTTCGACTCGGAGGTCTATTGGGTGACCCATGCCGGGCTCAACGAGCTCGATGTCAGGCTGGTATTGAGGCCTACATCGGAGACCGCCATGTATCCCATGTTCGCCCTTTGGGTGAGATCGCATCAGGACCTTCCCCTTAAGATATACCAGATAGTGAACACGTTCCGTTACGAAACGAAACAGACAAGGCCGTTCATGAGGGTGAGGGAGATACATTTCTTTGAATCCCACACCTGCCACGTTTCGGAGGAGGACGCGCAGTGCCAGATAGAAGAAGATGTTGAGATATTATCTAAGATAGCAAAGCGCTTGTGCCTGCCTTATTTCCTTTCGGTCAGAACCGATTGGGACAAGTTCCCCGGCGCTTACTACACGGTGGGGATAGATACGGTCATGCCGAACGGCAAGACGCTGCAGATCGGCTCCATCCACCATTACCGCACAAACTTCTCAGAGCCGTATGAGATAACGTACGAGAACGAGAACGGCGAGCACAAGCACGTCCACCAAACAACGTATGGGATGAGCGAGAGGCTGCTCGGCGCGGTCATCGGGGTGCATTCTGACGACAAGGGATTGATAATGCCTCCTGATATTGCACCGTTCCAGGTAGTGATAATACCCATATTCTCCAAGGACAATTCCGCGGTCGTGACGGAAGCCGCCCGCGGCCTTTTGTCAAAACTGTCGGATCACGGGATAAGGGCAAAGCTTGACGACAGGGACGTGAGGCCGGGGAGCAAGTACTTCGATTGGGAGATCAAAGGAGTTCCGCTCAGATTAGAGATAGGCGGGAGGGATATCGAGAACAACGTTGCAACCTTCGCCAGAAGGGACAACGGGGAGAAAGGGACGATAGACCTCGACAGCGTCGGGCAGGGCGTGGAACTGATACTCGGAGTGATATCCTCCGCCCTCATGGAAAGGGCAAAGAACATCCTGATGTCCAAAGTTCAGGAGATAGATTCCCTTGAGAACATGCCGGAAGGCAGGATCCTGAAGTTCGGGTGGTGCGGATGCGAGGAGTGCGGCCACAAGTTCGAGGATACGTATGAGTTGAAGATCCTCGGAACGCCTTACAACAGCAAGGAAAAGTACGCAGGCAGGTGCTTGGTCTGCGGGAAAGAGACCGACCGTTCCGTCATCGCCGCGCGCACAATGTGATCATATGTTCGTGGAAGGCGAGACCGTATACCTTGTTGATAGAACCGGAAAAAGGGTCTGGCTTAAAGTATCGTATGATATGATAAAGGTCGCATCGCTGGGAACGGTGGACGGCTCAAGGTTCAAGGAATTGGATGACGGCTCGAGACTAAGCATCATCGGAAAGGATTACCATATCTTCAGGCCGGGTGCCGTGGAGTTGATAGGTTCTCTTGACAGAGGGGCGCAGATAATCGGCCCGAAGGACGCGGCGACGATCCTTCTGAACTGCGACATAAAGCCGGGAAGCACCGTGTTGGAAGTGGGCGCCGGATCCGGCGGGCTGACCACCGCCCTTCTGAATGCGGTCGGGCCGGCAGGAATGGTTCACACAATAGAGATCAAGGAAGAGAACGCTAAGCTGGCACTAAAGAATATCAGGCGCACAGGCTTGGAAAAGAATTGGGAATACACCATTGGCGATGCAAGGAATGTCAAGATAGGCACGGCCGCCGACGCGCTCATCATGGATATGCCGGACCCATGGCTTGCGTTGGATAATCTATATGGGAACATAAGGCCGGGAGGGCGCATATGCTCGTATGTCCCCAACACCAATCAGGCCGAGAAGATAGTCACTTCCCTCAGGGAAAAAGAATTTGCAGAGGTGTATGCGCTGGAGAACATACAGCGCGGGCTGGAGGTCCATCCAGGAGGCGTGAGGCCGTCTTTCGAGATGCTTGGGCATACCGGATATCTGATATTCGGAAGAAGGACGGCGTAATGGCTCTCTCAAAATGAGCCTCTGCCCGGCATTGTGATCCTTACGGGATCGTGACCACATCGCACTTTTAGACAGAATAATAATTTAGGAAAAAGGGTAAACGGGGGGGTGACATCACCATCACACTCCCGCAACAGAATATAGTATTGAGGAACTATTTATAGGTAGCCTATTTTTGGTCCTGTTTTGATTTGAGTGGAAACAGGTGCGGGCTGCGCCCGCAGTGAAGACACCTCACACACCTCTTCCGTACATGTCGGTG
>JAKQBQ010000064.1 GCA_029574055.1 Methanobacteriota archaeon | reverse complement strand
CCATCGGCGCCGTTGTCACCACCGATGAGATATCCAAGGTCATGACGCCCGGCACCCACGGGACGACCTTTGGAGGGAACCCGCTTGTCAGCGCATCGGCATCTGCGGTGATAGACATAATCAAAAAAGAAGGGCTGGTGGAGAACGCGCGCAAAGTCGGAGAACAGTGGATGAAGGACCTTAAAGCCCTGGGATCCGAGAAGATCAAGGACGTCCGGGGGTCGGGATTCATGATAGGCGCGGAGCTGGATTCTCCGGAGACCGCAGCATTCGTACAGAAAACCATGCGCGAGAAAGGGATGCTGGTCAACATCTGCCACGGCAGCGTGCTGCGCCTGATACCCCCGCTGATACTGAGTTCGGAACAGAAGGATACGTTCATGTCAGCTTTCAAAGAAGTTATCTGAGACCAGACACTGGTGCACCTTTTTCAAACAATTTTTTTAATTATTGTTCAGAACAGGACATAAATACTCAGAAGATATTCCTCTGTTCATGTCCAACACCGTGTCGAAGGAAAGCCTCGCGGAAAGAACCCGAGCATACATTGACGCACACCCTAGCGTCAAGGATTGCATAGCAAAAGGCCTGATCAATTATTCTTCTCTCGCGAGGATGATAATGAAGGATCTGGATGTCGACAACGAAGAGGCGGTGATGATAGCCTGCCGCCGCTATGCGGGCAGGCTGAACACGACCAGCGACCACGAGATGAGCATCTTGAGGATACTCAAGGACAGCAGGCTGGAGATGAGGACCAAGACGTGCATTGTAACAGCGAAGAACGATTGGACCGTCCTTCACAAAATGGACAATTTGTTCAAGGACCTTTGGAACGAGAATTCCATCATGCAGCTTGTGCAGTCCGCTTCCGCAGTCACCATAATCGCGGACAGCATGCTCAGGGATAGGATAGTGGATACCGTCGGGAGATTCAATATAATCAAGATAAGGGAGAACCTTGTTGAGATAGCTGTCAAATCCCCGGAGAAGATAGTGGACACCAGCGGGGTCATCGCCTATCTTATAACAAACCTCTCGGACGCGGGCATCAACATCGAAGAAACGGTCAGCTGCCACACCGATACCATATTCATCGTCGGGGGGAAGGATATGATCAATGCGTATTCCGTTCTGACCAAGTGCATACAGTCCGCAGAGACGATAATCAAGAACTGAAGAGCGGGTTCTTTTTTCTACTATTGATGATAATAGCGCGAGCTGTGTCCAATGGTATGCCAGCAAAGAGAATGGAGCTATTTGGATGTCGCTTATTACTGTAAATGACAGAAGTTTATTACTGTAAATGACAGAAGAACTCTTGCTGTGGTTTCAAAATTCAAAGGAGTTTCTTTTTGCGAAAGGCCTCTTTGATCTTATGCTCAATGAATTCTCCTTTGAAGTGTGTGGTCACTCTCCCGCATTGGTTCTTGTTCATGTATGTCATGCTGAAATAAAGGTGGCTGTCGAAAAGAAAGATATCGGGGTTCTCCGGCGTCCCTCCTATTCCGACAGCGATGAAGAGAGGGTCGGTCAGGACAGTATAGGCCTTCTCTCTTTCAACATAATGTTCTTTTTTGTAGAGGCGCAGGTCGTTACCTGAGAAACTCGACCTGTAAAGACAATCCACCCAGAACTGGATGCCTTCATACTCGAACATGAGATCGGGTTCCTGGACCCCTCTTGTCTTCTCATCGAGTTTTTGTTCTGCGCCTTTAGGTTCGAACAGAGGAAAGAAACCATGGTCAACCATCAGATCATAAACGGAGCGTTCAAACCTGAGGCCGATGTTAAGATTATCGCGGTCGATCCACACGATCAATGCATTGTTTGAGGGGTTAAAGTAATTATTCTAACCGGTACGGCACGAGGTTCGATTGGGAACATGGAGCCACCTCGGAGATTCGAACTCCGGACCTGCTGATTACAAGTCAGCCGCACTACCGGGCTATGCAAAGGTGGCTTATGTCTGCTGTATGAGGGCATTCTTTTTATTACTTTTCCTGTCCCTGTGGGTGTGGGTATGGGAAAAACGACCGACATCTTTAATATGTGTTAGATAATCGCGCAAGCATTGAATCAAAAATATCGATCATGGTGATTGAAAATGGCAGAAAATGACGCTAAAAAGATGATCCGCCTCGATTACAAGGCATATTTGGCGGACACCGGCAGGCTTTACGACACTACCGATGAGGCCGCCGCCAAAGAGGCAGACGTCTACAACGAGAAATACACCTACGAGCCGATCGCATATATTGTAGGGTCGGGAAAACTATTCCCCGCTCTCGATGAGGCAATATCCAACGCAGAAGTGGGAAAGGAGACGGAAGTACTCATTCCCTCCGAGGATGCCGCCGGCGCAAGGGATCCCAAGCTCATAGAGACATATTCCATAAGGGAGTTCTTCAAGCAGGACATAAACCCATACCCCGGACTCCAGGTGACCCTCGGGAACCGCACAGGGCACGTAATGTCCGTCGGAGCCGGACGCGTCAAGGTGGATTTCAACAACCCTCTGGCAGGGTTCGACCTACTGTACAAGTTCACAGTGACCGAGGTCATCGAGGGGCAGAACGAGAAGGCAAAGGCCATCGTAGAGGTGGACTTTGGCGACAGTGAAGGATTCTCGTTCGCGTTCCCCGAAGATAAAGTAACGGTCACCCTCCCCGATCTGATGAAGTTCCACCCCGACTGGCCGTTGGCCAGGTACAAGGTGGTCTCCGACCTCAGAGAGGCCTTCGGCGTGAGCACCGTTGAATTCATCGAGATATGGTCTGCCCCAAAGAAGGACCAGAACGACGAAGCTCTGAACGAGTGATCAAACATCTTACTTTCTAAACTATTGGACGGGTGGCCTAGTCTGGATATGGCAGCAGCCTCCTAAGCTGCAGGTCGGGGGTTCGAATCCCCTCCCGTTCGCTCATTCTCATACCATTCAGATGAACATCGCCATGTAGAGCGGGAGCGTCAATTTCTTTCCTTGCTGCCCCACATTCCCGGAGATGAGCTTCAGTGCGTAAGGGGGTTCGAACCTCTCGATGAACTCGTCAAGGGATACCGTCCTTCCGTTCCCCGCTTTCACCTCTACCTGTATTATGCCCTCTTCTTTGGTCAATAGGAATATGCTATTGTTATGATTGTGCAGAGTTGGTGAAGAAATATTTCTGCTGGACTATGGGCATTTTACACTTTTTGCAGTATGAAAATGGTGAGAAATGACATTTTTTGCAGTATGAAAACGGTGACAAATGACACTTTTTGCAGTATGAAAATGGTAAGAAATGACACTTTTTGCAGTATCGAAAGACAGCAGGCTTCTTTCTGCAATGCGTATTAGGATGTATCGGCATCGGTTTTGCCGGCAAGGGAGAACGCATCGATCACCGAATGCACTGCGCCCTTCGGCGTCAGTTCGCTCTTCATCAAAAATATCTCGGAACAGACGAATGATCCGATCTCCATCTCTCTGCAATCGTTAAGAAGGCCGGTAAGGTGTTCGGAGGGGGCCTTTACCCTTCCGATGGTCATATGCGCCTTGAACGGCTTCTTATCGTAGTCTATCCGAGACGCTTTGAGCATCCCGTCGATATCTTCCAGTATGTCCCGGAACGGATCTCCGATCTCCGCGCCGATCCATACTACGCGCGGGTCTCTAACGTTGGGGAAGGCGCCCAATCCTTTCATTGATACGCTGAAAGGAGAATATTCTTCCAGCGGCCTCATCCGTTCGGAAAGATCTTTTATTTTCCTCGATTCCACATCCCCCAGGAACCTTACGGTCATGTGGACATCCTTTGGAACGCTCACCCCCTTGATGCCTCTGAGCTTTTCCATAGCACCCAGCACCGCAGGCGTATCCGGTATTTTGACTGAGATGAAAGACCTTATCTTGTCCATGTTCCCGTAAAAGGGAAGGGCGGAGCCTTATTTTAATATGGGCAAAGCGGTCGGAAAGGGTTTTGCAGCCTTGCGTGAAAGATTTAGAATAGTTTATAGAGATACGAGGTCTGAAGGGGAACGATGGAGGCGAACGAGAAGACCAAGGAGGTCGAGACCTTATTGGGGGATCCCAAAAAGGCCATACTCGCTATGGCGATCCCGACCACGATCGCGCTCGTGGCCCAATCCGTCAACAACCTGACGGATGCCATGTGGGTGTCGGGGCTGGGCAGGGACGCCCTCGCCGCGGTCGGCATCGTCTTCCCTCTTTTCTTCACTGTCATCGGGGTCAGCAACGGCATAGGGGTCGGAGCGGCCGCCGCCATATCGAAAAGGATAGGCGCGGAGAACAAGCCTGAGGCGGACAAGACCGCTGCGCACGCGATAGTCCTGATGCTTATAGCCAGCGTGATAACCACCATCGCGGTGCTTTTGGTGCTGGAGCCTGTTTTGAGGATCATCGGCGCCGGCGCAACTGAGAACACTATACAGGAATGCCTCAACTACGC
>JAKQBQ010000040.1 GCA_029574055.1 Methanobacteriota archaeon | reverse complement strand
GTCATATCGGTAAGTCTGGACGGCCCAAAAGAGATACACGACATGATCAGAGGGGAAGGGGTTTTCGACAAGCTGATGGAGAACATCGCGGCTGCGGATTTCAGCGGGGCGATATATGCCAACGTTGTCCTTCAGAAAGACAATATCGAGCACATCGAAGAAACGGCAAGGGTGGCCAGGGACAACGAGAAGATCGCGGGCGTCATATTCAACTTCATAACCCCTCCGCCGGAACACCTGATGGTCTCCCTCGAAGAAAAGAAAGCCGCCATCGCCCAGATAAGGGAGCTCAAGAAGAAGGGCTACCCCATATTGAACTCGAGACGCGGCCTGGAGCTCCTGGCTGAAGAGGATTGGAGCGAGAAATGCCCGTACGACGTGACCGTTTTTTTCATCGCCCTCGGCTTGCACTACAACGGCTGCCCGATGCAGAACACACCCTCATGCAAGAAGTGCGGGTTCTCTGCGGTCAGAGAATATTACCTTATAAAAAGAGGGAATTTATCGACGATCAGGGAGATGTCGTCGATATTCGCTTTCTCAAAAAAGTGATCCCACTCCGGCCACCGATATCACGATGACGGCGGCTATGAAAAGCAGCTCCGTAAGGAAAGCGTTGCCGAAGAACAGCGGAGATACCCTTAGGCACCACTGCTCGCCCTTCTCATCCATTACCTTCCATGCCTTCAGCGTCAGCGGCAGAGTGAGGAACAGAAGCAGGTACAGCGGATTGAAATAGACCATGACCGCGGCCATGACGTAAGCGATGATGACCACTCCCTTCGCGATCTTCACAGTGCCGTCGAGGCCGAAACGCACCGAAATGCTCCTTTCTCCGTTCGCTATGTGGGCATCCTGACCCGACATTGAATCTGTAAGCCTCATCAACCCCACAAGGACCCCGACGATCAGCGCAAAGACGAATATCTCTACGTTGAAGACACCTGTGAATGCAAATAATCCATCCATCTCGATCGTTGCCACATAGAATGAGCAGAACACGAGCATGAAGAAGGATATCCCCACATCCACCTCGCCGAGCCCCCTTGCACCAAGGTCAAGAGGCGGTGCGGTGTAGAAGTATGACAGGAGTATCCCTACAACTCCGAACGCAGCCGCGACCCATCCGCCGTGCAGCATAATGGGAATAGCCAGTATGACAGATATTATCACAAGCGCGGCCATGATGATCCTGCCCTGCTTATCCGTCACGAGGCCGTTGTCGAAGGGATTCCCTTCCCAATAAATCTTCTTCAGGAGTTCGATATCGAGTACTTTTGACATCTCCTCCGCTTGGCTGAATCTTATTTTATCCACACCTGACCTGTGGTCAAAATAGTCGTTGGAAAAGTTTACGAACACAGCAAGCAGGAGAACCACTACCGGCATCAGAATCACCACATGCAGCGGCGGCTCGTAGAAAAGGAATGCGAAAAGCGATCCGCAGACCGATGCCGTGAAGAAAGGAAGCGTGTAACTGAACCTGAATATCAGGTTCACTTTCCTCATGAAAGAGATGTCCCTATCAGCGTTTTCCATGACCCACAGAAGACAAAATCATATTTATCATTTGACCTCCTCCGCACGCTGGCATTTATGTATGTTCAGAATTCTGTGATCTTCAGATTTTTCCCTGAAGCAGGTTCGACCACTGTATCGTTCCCTCTGACATCACCGAAGAGCATCCTGCTGTTCGGGTCGTAGGTTCTCTGTTTTCTTATCTTGTCGGTGTTTCGGTTGGCGTAGCAATAGATGCAGTCATGGCCGCATGTGTCGTACTCTCCGATGTCAATGTTCCTCACGCAGAGGCACCTGTCCCTGATCGGTGCCTGCAACTCCTCGTATGGAACGTTCAGGGCCTTCATGTGCTCTTTGCTTATGCACCCCTCCGATGCTATCCCGTATTTTGACAGATCATATTCGGAACAGCAGAGGCTCAGCTTTATCCCGCTGCATTCAGCCGCATCCGAGAAGGCGGAACCCAGAGCCTCCGCTTCATCTTCGGATATCTCCCGCAGCATTCCGCTGCTGCGGTGCTTCTCAAGCTTTCCGTGTATCTCCACGAAGCTGAAGACGCATCTTTCGGTATATCCTGCGAGTTCCCTGCAAAGAACCTCGAACTTCCTTTGATGATACCTTACATCAAGCTTATCGTTCAGTATGACCGGATCGTATCTCCAGACCATCTTTTCCTTCCCTATCCTTTCGGAGATCGTCCTGAAGGCTTCCGCAACATCGGCTTTGTCCGGGACGCCGGGTTCCATATCCCTGCCGTATGGGGTGATGGTCACCTGGAATCCAAGGTTCATGCCTCTTTCTTCCAGCTCGTCGATCAAAGGTATCATGGGGCGCGGATCCTTCGACATGAGCATAAGGAGATCGACATTTCTCGGCGACAGGTCTATTTTGTAAACGACGTTCTTTGCCACAGGGTTCCTGACGAGTGCATATCCGTCGCGTACGCGGTTCATAAGCCACTCGGAATGGAATGCTGGAATATCGGTTCTCCTGCTGGCGCAGATTATCATCGTTCGTCGAATACAATAGGAGGAAATAAGTATTCTTGAAAAAATAACAGTCCATGAACGGGAGGATACAAACATACATGACCATCATCGGAAAAGTGAGCATTTCCGAAGACGGGATGGGGAACATAAACGGCGTCTATCTGCCGAACAGCAATCTTCCTTTCGGAGAATGCACGGATTGCTCCGTTCTGACCGAGGCGACGCGGCAGATAGATGAATATCTGACCGGAAAGAGGATGACCTTCGACCTGCCCCTTAAAATGGAAGGAACGGACTTCCGGAAGAAGGTCTGGGATGAATTGTGCAAGATACCTTACGGGGAGGTAGCCACATACAGCGACATTGCGAAAAGGATCGGCCGCCCGAACGCCTACAGGGCGGTGGGCAATGCCTGCAACTCCAACCCTATTCCGTTGATCGTGCCTTGCCACAGAGTGGTGGCCTCCGGCGGCATCGGAGGGTACGGCGGCGGGCTCTCGCTCAAAAAGAAACTCATGACGATAGAAGGGATAGATATATGTTCGACGTGAAAAAAGAACTCAAAGAACAGGCCGACCCCGCATACAGGGAGTTCCACACCGGCATCGTGCCAGGCGCGGCCGAGATATTGGGTGTGAGGGCGCCCGCCGTCAGGGAGATATCCAAAAGGATATGCAAAGACGACTGGAGATCGTTCTTGAAGGAGCCGGCCGAGTTCTACGAAGAGCGCACGCTGAAAGCGTTGGTCATCGCTAATGCGAAAATGAGCTTTGACGAGAGAATGGAATTGACCAGAGAGTTCGTTCCGCAGATAGACAATTGGGCCATCTGCGACGTGTTCTGCGGGGACTGGAAGGTCAAAGAGGGGCCCGATAAGGAAAAGCTGTGGGATTATTGTCTTGAGCTTATTGAAAGCGATGAAGAATTCAAGATGAGAGTGTCCGCAGTGATGATGCTGGCACATTTTTTGGATGATGCCCATATCGACATTGTGCTCGACCTTCTCACGACCAAGTACAACCCCGGATATTACTATAAGATGGGTGCCGCCTGGACGCTCTCCTATTGCTACATCAAGTACCCCGAACGAACGGAACCTATGCTGTTCCGAGATACGCTTGACAAGGAAATAAGGAACAAGGCCGTGCAGAAGATATCGGATTCCTTCAGGGTCGGCAAAGAGGATAAGGAAAGGCTCAAAGCGAAGAAAAAAGCACTTTGATCAGGATTCTTCTTCGATCATGTTGAATATCTTGTCTGAATTCTCCTTTCCCAGGCGGGCTCCTTTTCTTTCTAAGAATATCCAATCCCTTTTCTTGCACTCTTCTTCGTAAGCGAGGCCGGTTACGGCTATGACCTTCCCGTGCCGGAAGGTCTCGTCCTTCAGCATCATGGCGAACATATCGTTCGGTACGCAGACGACTATCCTGTCAAAGTACAATGAGATCTTGTTAAGCTGTCCGAGATAGTCCTTTTCCCGCTGGACCCTCTCATAATCCGCTTTCTTCGCCATAACATCGTCGTACTTGGTGATAATGTAGTTGCCGGGGACGAAACCGAACCTTGACGATATCACCCCATAGGAAACATCGCACATCTTCCTTCCGTCCTTCGATGCCGTGTCGAGCCTTGCAACAAGCTTCTTTATCTCTTCCGTTCGTCCGCCGAACATTTCGAACGCTGTTGCCAACCCGCTCTTGAGGAACACCGACGAATCGTTGGTGATCACCAGTATGGATTTCAGATGGGTCTTCTTCTCTTTCATTTCACAGCCTCCTTTCCGAGAATCTGTACGCTATGCTGCAGTTGCCCTCGGCGGACACAATGCAGGGGCCTCTCGGGCTCGTCGGCTTGCATACAGTCCCGAACATCGGGCATTCTTCCGATTTGATCAATCCTCTGAGTACCTCTCCGCACTTGCATCCGGCGGCCTCAGCTTCTACCTCCGGAGTGGTCGAAAGGATCCTCTCATGAACGATGTTGGCATCATATTCGGCAAACTCCGGCCTAAGTGCCAGCGTGCTTTTTGGGATGACAGGGAATCCCCTCCATTCCCTATCCACCGCTACGAATGCATCATCCATGAGCTTTCTTGCAATGGGATTGCCGTTCTCTTTGACCACTCTTGTATATTCGTTCTCTACCTCTGCGCGCCCTTCCTCGATCTGCTTCGTTAACATGTACACGGCCATCAGCACATCGAGGGGTTCGAAACCTGCCACCACCTGGGGCATCCCGTACTTTTCGGAGAAAGGTCTGAAGGGCTCCAGACCGGTTATCACGGACACATGTCCGGGCATGATCATGCCGTTGATCTTGGTCTCGCCCATTTCGAACACCGCCGTCAGTATCGGGGGGCAGATCCTGTGGCAGCTGTAAATGCTGAAATTCTTCGGAAGGTTCCCTTTGATCAGCGGAACGCACGTGGACGGCGCGGTGGTCTCGAACCCAACTGCTACGAACACAAGGGGCTTCGTCTGTTCGGATGCCATCTTCACTGCATCCTCGATGGAATACACTATCCTGACATCGGCACCGTCCGCTTTCGCATCGAAAAGCGTTCCGATGGTGGTGGGAACTCTCATCATATCCCCGAATGCGGTCACGGTAACACCGTTCCTTGCAAGAGTTATAGCGTCCGCGATCTCCTTGCTGGTCGTGACGCACACCGGGCATCCCGGGCCTTGGCATATCTCCACTCCCGCGTCCGAGAGCATCTCCTCCAGGCCGAATCTGACGATCGTGTCCTGATGGGTCCCGCACACATGCATGAACCTGCTCTCTAACCCGGCATCTTTAATGGCGGACAGGATCTTCCTGGCCGTCTCTTCGTCTCTGTATTTGAACATCATACCCCCTCCTCGATATCAATCGATCTGACGCAGCATGATCTTCCAGACAGGATGGTAACGGCGCCGGCGCATTCCGGACATGAGAGTATGGGTATCTGATAATGCGACTCCTCTCCGAGGTCCATGTTCTTCACCGGCCCTTCGTATCCGCAGCCTTCGCATTTCACTGTGATGTCCTCCTCCTCGATGACAAGCACCGATCCCTCCAAAATGGAATCCTTTGACATCACCTCATAAGCGAACTCCAGCTGTTCAGCTCCCAGATTGGTAAGCTTTCCGACTATCATGGTCACTTCCTTTACCGAAACAACATCGTATTCTTCGAGCTCTCTCTTTATGGCGGAAATAAGATCAGCCATCACGGAAACCTCATGCATCGCAGGGTGTATCTTCTTTTGATTATAAACTCAATCCGTTCTGTTGGTCCTGTTTTGATTTGAGTGGATTTCATGTAGATAGACTCTGATACTTGAGCGTGAACGAATTGGAGAGATTTTGGACGGAGCTTCTCGAGATAGAAGGGCCGTGGAAAGTATCGGATGTGCGGTTGGAAGAAGAGGAT
>JAKQBQ010000062.1 GCA_029574055.1 Methanobacteriota archaeon | reverse complement strand
GACCTGGTCATAGTGGATTCCATCAATATGTTCTACAGGCTCAACCACGACGATATGAAGATCCGGAACGATTTCATAAGGCAGATCGAGGTCCTGATGGGGATGGCAAGGAGGAACGATGTCGCTGTGCTGCTGACATCGCAGGTCTATACGAACATCGCCACCGGGGGGATAGAGTTCCTCGGCGGGCATGCGCTGAACCACAATTCCAAGACGATCCTGCGCCTGGATAAAAAAAGTAACAGCGTCCGGACCGCTGTAGTGATAAAGCACCGCAGCCTGCCCGAAGGCAGGTATGCAAGCTACAGGATAACCGCGACCGGCATAGAGGATCTGTGATCAGACCTCTCTGTCGATCGCAAATCTCGCAAGTGCGATCATGAAGTCCTTGTGCTCGCTGGGCGCAAGCACATCCAGCTTTGATATGGCCTCATCCACTTTCTTCTTTGCCAGCTGTCTTCCGTAGTCGATGCTCCCGGCCTTTTCCATGATGGACCTGGCTCTTGCGACCTGCTCCTCGGTAGCATCGGCGTTGCCGAGTATGCTTTTGAAGTCCTCGAGTACTTTGGGATCCTTGATGTTCCTGACGGCGTGGGTGACCATGACGGTGCATTTCCCTTTCCTTATGTCGTTGCCCACCGACTTTCCCGCCTTGGAAGGGTCCCCGGCTATGCCGAGGTAATCGTCGAATATCTGGAAGCCGAGGCCGAGCGCCATGGCATATTCGTGAAGCGCCTTCACGGTCCTGTCGTCAGCGCCTCCGGCGAGCGCGCCCCCGGCTGCAGCGGCGGCGAACAGGACGCTCGTTTTCAGTCTGATCGTCTCTATGTATTCGCCCTCAGAGACTATCTTCCTCTCGTTGTTGATATCCATCTCCTGCCCGCGGGCAAGGTCCCATACCGCCTGGGTGACGTACCGCAAGATCTCTCTCATGTTCCTGTCCGGAACATCGAGCTCGGCGATTATCTGGAACGCCTTTGCGAATAAGGCGTCCCCGGCCAGTATTGCGGTGGGAACGTCATATGCCACATGTATCGTGGTCATGCCCCTTCTCTGGACATCGCCGTCCATGAAGTCATCGTGGATCAGGGTGAAATTGTGTATGTATTCGATGGCGACCGCCAGCGGGATCGCTTTGGAGACATCTCCTCCCACCGCCCCCGCCGCGGCAAGCACCATCGCGGGGCGCATCCTCTTGCCTCCGGCGTACGGGTACTGCCTTGCGGCCGCTATCAGGTTGGCAGGCTCTTCGTCGCCGATGTACTTCCTTATGGGGCCGTCCAATTCTTTAGAGGTCTTTATCAGATATTCCTTTGCGTCCATGCTAATCCTTCCAACCATTGTTTCGTCTCTCCAAGCACAACGTATCTGGCACTTGAGAGCTGTTTGATGTTTGCGGAGCCGGTGAGCATCATTGCCGCCCGGATCTCCTCTCTTATCAGCGTCAGTTTTTCTATCACGGCGGCAGACGACTCGGTCGCTTCTCTCAGGACCGCATGCGCAGCCCCGGCGCAGCATGCGCCCATTGCGATCGACGATGCGGCGTGGATGCCGTCGAGTATCCCTCCGGATGCGATGATCGGGAGGCCGTTGTCCGCCTCAAGCAGGGACACGGGAGCGGGTATGCCCCAGTCGAAGAATGACTCGCCCATGTTCGCTCTCATCATGTCGTCCCTCGCCATTGCCCTGTAAAGCTCCACGGCGGAGAAGCTAGTGCCTCCCATGCCGGCGATGTCCATTCCCAGGATGCCAGTCCCCTTCAGTCTGGATGCCACATCCCTCGATATCCCGGCGCCTGTCTCCTTCACAATGATGGGGAACTCCCTCGCAAGCCCTCTGATGGCATCGAAGCAGCCCTTTGCGTTCGTGTCCCCTTCCGGCTGGACCACTTCCTGCAGGAAGTTGAGGTGTATCGCGACGACATCAGCGTCAACGAGGTCAATTGCCTTGCCCACGTCTTTGGATGAGAACATATCCTTGCTGTGCTGGGACACCAGCTGCGGCGCGCCTATGTTGCCTATGACCAGCGGCACGTCGTATTCCTTTATTATCGAGTAGCTGTCGGGCTCCACGCCCGCTACTCCGGCCCTCTCGCTCCCAACGCCCATCCCGATGCCGAGCTCCGAGCACGCAATCGCGATGTTCTCGTTGATCTTCTTGGCGCCCTTGAACCCCCCGGTAATGGCAGTGACCACAAAGGGGAACTTCAGCTTCTTCCCGAACACCTCGGCAGACATGTCGATTTCGTCAGCATTCACTTCCGGAAGCGCGTTATGTATCAGCTTGATATCGTCCCAATAACAATACCCCGGCTCGATCCTTTCATTGAGGCATATTTCTATGTGGTCAGCTTTCCTTTCTTCGATCGGGGTCATTTCGATCCTCCCTTTGCTGTGGTGGAGATAACTTTGTCTCCCTTTAATAATGAGTATAATCTTCCTTCGACCGAGCCGTTGACCAGCACGCAGTCTCTTTTTGAAGAGGTCATCCTCAGCATGGATTCCATTTTGGCACCGACGCCGCCGGTGACATCGTCCACGCTGATGTCGCTGGAAACGGTCTTGAGGAGGTCCCAAGTGACCTCCGGCAGAAGCTTCGAGCCCGGGTTCTTCTTCGGGTCCTTGTCGAAGAGCCCGTCAACATCGGACACGAACACCGCTTTTTCCGGGTCGTAGATCCTGCAGAGCACCTCCATTATCTGATCCCCTGAGCATATCCCGAACCCTTTGCGTCTATCGAAGACCACATCCCCGAAAACAACCGGCGTCAATCCCAGACGGGACGCCGAAAGAAGTACCTCGGGGTCATCCAGGATAAGCTTTCCGTCATCCATCATGAAGCAGGATCCCGGGGGCACGGACACCGCCGGCATCCCTGCGTCCAGCAGCTCGGAGATGACCATGAGGTTAAGCTCCCTCATGTCGTATTGGACCTTCGCTGCCGCCGGTATCTGGCTTGGTTCTGTGTATCCGTTCTGCAAGGAATGCTCTTTTGCCAGGACGTGCCCGAAAGAGCCGCCGCCGTGGACAATGACGGCATCGATGCCGGAGTCCTTGATCTCTTTGCAGAGCCTTCGGACCGCTCCCCTGTTGAACGTTCTGTACTGGGTCTTGTCGGTGATGATGCTCCCGCCCAGTTTGATCAATATCATTGCAGAATGATTGCAGAGGTGGTTTTAATAGTTATCAGCGAAAAAAGAGAAAGTGGTTGACAGCGTGTCAAAGTTCCCGTACGCTTGCGCAGTACAGTACAGAGAGATACGCGGGCGGGCTTTACTGCCGGGTTCGAGATGGGACCGGGTGTCTCCCCGCCGCTATGACCGTCAGACCAAGTTGTGCGATTACTACAAACTATATTAATCTATCTTGAAGGCAGTTTTAACTTGCTTTGTGATGGAAACATTACATTTGATTTATAGAATATGCTGTTGGATGGGAAGCCCGGGTTCGGTGCCTTCCTCAGAGGCGGCGAACCCGGGACCATCGGGCAGGGGGTGATAATTTACCCGAAACCCAGAGCGGTACCGGTAGTGTCCGCATCAAGATCAAGGACGTGATCATAACGATCACGATCAAGACCCCTTGATGCAGACCACGTCTGATCCACGTTACGGATCCGGCTCCTCACGGAGCCGTCATTCTCCCTGCCGTAATTGGATTAGGGTACGACCATAAATACTCTACCCCGCGGTCATAAGACGGACGCATGCGGGTTTTTCACCGGAGCGAGGATATTCGTACGTCGAGATCGCTGTTCGAAAGAGATCGATCATCTCTGCGAGAACGCAGCATCGCTGTCCAAGACCTCATTCCACAGCTTGATGGTCTCTAACGCCTCTTCTTCATCAATGATCTCTATCGCGAACCCGGCGTGCACGATCGCCCAGTCCCCGACCTTTCCTTCTACCATGGATACATTGGCTTTTCTTATAACGCCGCCGAAGTCGATTTCTCCGACATCTCCTTCGATCCTCACTATCTTACCGGGTACTGCCAGACACATGCTATCAACTCGTCATTATTTTCAATATGGCCTCTGCGGGCTGCCCCTTTGCATCCTCGAGCGCCTTGACCGCACGCTCCCTGTCGCATCCCGTCTGGGACATCACAAGCTCGATGTCCTCAGCCGGGAACGATACCGCTGCGGCCTCCTGTGCGCCAAGCGCGCGGGTCTCCTCGTCGCCGGAGATCTGGTAGTTGCGCGAACCCTGCATCTCCACGAGCACGACCTCCGCGTTGGTTATGACGATCTCCTTGTCCGTTGTCCTTATTATCACTTCTGTGACATTGTGTATATCGGTCTGCTTGATCCCCATCTTTTTCATTGCTTGCTGCATTTGACGGGGATTTACGCCTCTCATTCCTGCCATATCGCTACCCCCAACTGCGTTTCACGTAATTAATTATAGCCGTGATACGTTCAGCAAAAACCCCATTTGTTCTGTCTTTCGCAGACCGTTTTTGCCCATTATGCACGCAAAGCCCGCGCTTTGACCTCAGCCATCAATTCCGAGAACACAGCCTCCGCCGATCCGGCATCGGCCACTCCCCCCTGAGCGAAATCCTTCTTCCCGCCGCCCTTCCCTCCGAATCCGGGAAGCACTTTGGAGAGTATCTCCCTGCAATCGATCCACTCGATCCCGGAAGAGACCATGACCGACACGCTTTCTCCCGCTGACACCAGTATGCAGACCTTCCCGGAGTTCTTGTACGACTCGGCGGCATCGGAAAGTATCGTTCTTTCCACAGGCGGGAAGACCCCGCCCACTATCTCGACGTCTCCCACTGCGGTCGGTTCGAGATCGGACAGCAGTTTCTTCACAAAAGCGCCGGCAGACCTCCTGAGGGCTTCCGATCCGTTCTTCAAATTAGATACAGTGCGCACGAGATCCTCCGGCTTGCTGTCCGCCGCGTCGCACGCCCGGAGGCAGGCGTTCGCCAGCTCCATTGCGGAATCCTTGGCCTCGTTCCCCACTTTGAAATGTATCGCAACCCCGTCCTTCCCGGCCGACACCTTGCGGTCGACGAACAGCATCTCGAGCTCCCCGGTCTCCATGACATGGAGGCCGCTGCATGCCGAGAGGTCGATCCCGCCTATGGACACCACCGATATCTCCTCCCCGTCGGGGATCCTTTCCTTTTTGATCCTGACCCTTTCGAGCTCGGGGTCGTCCCTGCTCATTATGCTCTTGGTGACGGGAAGATTATCCCTTATTGCCTTGTTCGCAAAGGCCAATGCGCTGCGGATATCCTCCCATTCTATGTCCCTGTCGACAACGACGTACTTGCTGTCGGGCGAGATGAATATCTTGTTGATGGAAAGATCGGGGACCTGCCTTCTCAACGAGCCGAAAAGCAGATGCTCTGCGGTATGTCCCAGCATGAGATCGTACCGCCTGTCCCAGTCGACGCTGCACCAGACAACATCCCCCGCCTTCAAGTTGTTTCCTTTGACCTTATGGATTATCTTTTCCCCTTTGTAGAAGACCTCCGTCACCTCAAGGCCGCGGATCTTGCCGGTGTCGCACACCTGCCCCCCGCCCCCGGGGTAGAAGGCCGTGAGGTCCAGCTCCACCTCGTCGCCTTCAACGGATAACACGTTGGCCTCGAACTCAAAAGCGTAGCCGTCGCGCCTGAAGACCTCTTCCGTCATGTCAGAGGATATGAAAATCCTATGTAATAAATATGCGATAGGGGGTTTGTGGCCTTACGGGAGCAAGAACCATGGCGAATAATGAGGACTACGACGATCTGGACAGGAAGATCATAGAGCTGCTGTGTACATCGAGCCAGGGTTCTTTCAGGAAGATAGCGAAGCAGCTCAACGTGCACCCGACAACCCTCATCCAGAGAGTAAAGATCCTTGAGACGAAAGGCGTGATCAACGGATACCGCGCAAAGATCGACTACATGAACCTCGGGTTCGAGTATATGGGGATAGTCCACGTTTATGCGGAGGACGTTCTGAACGTTCAGAGCAAAATAAAGGATATGCCTCAGGTGATGGCGGTGTACGATGTCACAGGAGATGCGGACTGCATCGCGATGATCTCCTGCAGGGACAGGGACGAGTTCTCCGAGACCGTGAAGAAGATCAATGCCGTCGAGGGAGTGAAGAAGACCAACACCGCCGTCGTCCTGAATGTGATAAAGGATCCCGGCGACTTCATTCCGGTGCTGAAAGACAGATGATAATGTTTCGTTACTCTTATAACGTAAAGATATGCCAATAATCGCATATTGTTAACCTTATAACGTAAAAATATGATGACTCCTCGCAACGATTACCTCAATAAACTCATAGCTCCGAAAGACGTGCCCGTCATCACAATGGTCCCGTCGCTGAATAAGGATCATAACGGCATTCGCGAAATAAGCCTGAGAGAATTTCTGACTGAAGGATGAGAAGGGCAGAACAAACAAAGCTTTATATAACTCTGTTCTTAGCTGGAATCCGTTAAAACACAGAGGTACTGTGATGAGAAGAACCAACACCTGCGGAGAACTTAGGTCTGAGGATATAGGAAAAAAGGTCTGTCTTCAGGGCTGGGTAAGGTTCTCCAGAGACCACGGCGGAGTAGCCTTCATCGACCTTGCCGACAGATATGGGATCACGCAGATAGTCTTCGATCCTGAAGACATTCCCAAAGGGACGGACGTCAATTCCCTGTCGAATACGATGAGGACATTCACACGCGAATCCGTCGTGTCGGTTGACGGCATTGTAAGGAAGAGGGTCGACGGGACGGAGGACGGAAGGAATCCCACCGGCGAAGTGGAGGTGCTCATCACAAGCGCAGAGCTTCTGAACAGATCAAGGTCCCCGCCTTTCGAGCTCGGGGATCAGAAAGAAGGCGTGCTTCCGAACGAGGACACGAGGATGAGGTACAGATACCTCGACCTCAGGAGGACGGAGTCGGTGCAGGCTATGGAGACAAGGAGCAGGTTCATCCACCTTGTCAGGCAGTACATGGAGAAGAACGATTTCCTGGAGATAGAGACGCCGATACTCGCAAGATCCACCCCGGAAGGCGCGAGGGATTTCATAGTGCCGTCGAGAGTGCACCCGGGAACATTCTATGCTCTCCCCCAGTCTCCGCAGCTGTTCAAACAGATGCTGATGGTCGGAGGAATGGACCGTTATTATCAAATAGCCAGATGCTTCAGGGATGAGGATTCAAGAAAGG
>JAKQBQ010000023.1 GCA_029574055.1 Methanobacteriota archaeon | reverse complement strand
TGGTGGCCGGCCCCGTCTCCGATGCCTTCGCTATTGTTTTCACCGGCTTGTGGTCGCCGGTGTAGTACTGTGTGATGTAGACTATCGCCAACCCTAAGGCTATGCCGATGACGCCGCATCCGACGTAGAAGAACCATCCGTTCGGGATCTCTTCGTGGAGCAGGAAATACGTAGTCACCACTAGGAACACCAGCACAAGCGCTATCGTCAAATAATATCCGACGTTGAGCGCCTTGTCCACATCCGAATCGTCGTCCTTTATGCGGACGACGCTGATCCCGATGAGGGACGCTATGAGCCCGAATGCCATAAGCACCAGAGGCAGGAATACCCAGTTGTCCGAAAAGTCGGCAGGGGCTATCGCGACGACAGCCGTTCCGATGACCATCGAACCGATGATCTCCGCCGCTGTTGATTCGAATATATCCGCACCGCGGCCTGCGCAGTCGCCCACGTTGTCACCGACAAGGTCGGCGATGACCGCAGGGTTCCTGGGGTCGTCCTCGGGTATTCCCGCTTCGACCTTTCCCACCAGGTCCGCACCGACGTCGGCGGCCTTTGTGTAAATGCCTCCTCCGAGCTGGGCGAACAGCGCTGCGAACGATGCTCCGAATGCGTATCCCACTACTGCGTGCAGCGTCGGCACCATGTTGTCTCCGCCGATGAACGTATTGTACACAACAACCACTGCGAATAGGCCGCCGAGTGAGAGCAGAGACACCGCAATTCCGGATATCGCTCCTCCGCGGAACGAGCAGACGAAAGCGTCGTTGAATGTTCTTTTAGCAGCGCTCGCCGTCCTTATGTTCGTGCTGACGGATACCTTCATCCCGATGAATCCCGATAGGATGGAGAACCCGGCTCCGATAAGGAAGGCCAAGGCCACCTTGTAGTTAAGATACAGTGCTATGTCTCCGCCTGCGGCGAAGCCGACGACCGCAATCACGGCCGCCAATATTATGCTGATGATCCCTATCGTCTTGTACTGACGCCTTAGGTATGCCATGGCGCCGGTCTCGATCGCGTCGGATATCTTCTGCATCTCGGGGGTACCCCTGTCTTTCGACCAGATATCCCTGTAGAACAAGAAAGCGAAGATGATCGCAACGACTGATGCGACGGGGATCATGAATAGCAGATTGTTAAAATCCAGTATGTCTATCATTTGGTTTTACCCCTTATAAACTCCGTGATAGTCAAACTCGCTTCTTCTATATAACAGTTAAAGTTATTGACCGCTGAACCCCGCATTATGCGTAAGGGGAGCATAAAAGCCCTTTCTCTTCGGCTGCCTCTGTGAGCTTCCTGACGGTTATCCCTTTCCCATTTTCCACACATACGAAAATCGTTCCGTCTTCACTCACAAAACCCACGCCTACGGTGGCGACGGGGTTAAGCACGTCTTCGTCGAATACTCTCTTTGCGCAGAGCGCCCCGATGCTGCATGTGAGGGAGAGAACAACGTCTGCGCTGCCGAAGACCTCCTCGTCGTATTTGCCCCGGACCTTCTCCTCTATGCAGGATGCGGATGTGTGGAACACTCCAAGCACATCTATGCCGTCCTTTCTGAGAGCGGCCGCCAGCCTTTCGGCCGATCCCGTGCCGCCTATGTCAAAGCAGATCTTGACACAGGTGTTGCACGTCCATATGACAACCTTCTTTCCCCTTAGGCTGTCCAAGAGTTCCGAATAGGGTCTGTCCCTCGCTACCATCAACACATCTCGGAATCTATCAGCACATATAATATTGCTGTTGAAAAAATGGTCTGTGAATTTGGTATTGTATTGTGGACGCGGCCCCCGCCCCATTTACCGACAGATATTAAATAAAGCAATACTTGGACATGGAACAAGGAAAAGGTTATTGAAATGGCAGACCTAGAACTCATCCCAGTCAAAGATATCAAGATTACAAAGAACATGTCCGCAGACCAGCTTCTGAAAGAGATGGGGCAGGCCGGCGGATTCACCGCCCAAAAGCTCGCCGACGCGGCTGATATCGCGGAAGCTATGGTGAAAGATAAGGATTGCCTCAAGATACTTTCATTCCCCGCCTGCATAATGGCAACGGGGACCAGGGGGGTCATCGTCGACATGGTCAGGAACGGTCTTGTCGATCTTATCATAACGACCTGCGGCACCCTTGACCACGACCTTTCCAGAAGCTATGCGGAGTATTACAAAGGCGACTTCATGATGGACGACGAGATGCTCAGGGAAGAATACGAAATAAGCAGGCTCGGGAACGTGCTCGTCCCGGACGAATGCTACGGCGTCGTGCTTGAAGAGAACCTCCTCCCGATGTTCGAGGAGATATTCGCGGAGACGCAGTCCCTGGCCACCCATGAGATAATAGATGCTGTGGGCTCGAGGATGAAGAACGAGGACAGCCTTCTCTACCAATGCCATAAGATGAAGGTGCCGGTCGTTGTCCCCGGGATAACGGACGGCTCTTTCGGATGCCAGCTCTGGATGTATTACCAAACGCACAGGAAGCTCAGGATCGACCTGTTCGCCGACGAACAGATGCTCAGCGAGATGACAAACGGGGCAAAGGCCACCGGAGCGATAATCGTAGGCGGCGGCATATCCAAACACCACGTGATCTGGTGGAACCAATTCAGAGGCGGGCTGGACTACTGCATCTACCTGACCACCGCCGAGGAATATGACGGTTCCCTTTCGGGCGCACGCATCAGGGAGGCGGTGTCCTGGGGCAAAGTAAAATCAGATGCTAAGAAGATGACCGTCGAAGGCGACGCAACGATCACCCTGCCGATGATATACGCAGGGATGATCAGCAGGATCTGAACGCGATGACGAAGAACATACTTGTGCTCCCGGGAGACGGCGTGGGCCCCGACGTGACCTCCTCGGCGGTGAGCGTGCTGGAGCAGGCTGCCGGGAACAGGATCAAATTCATGCACGGGGACATCGGCCAGGAGGCTTTTGTGAAGACCTCCGAATATCTTCCCGCGGAGACCCTGAGCTTAGCGACGGACGCGGATGCGATCATCACCGGAGGGGTGGCGGAAATGCCTTCCGACAAGAGCTACCGCAACCCCCTCAGGGCATTGAAGAAGCAGCTGAATCTGTATTCGGTGGTTAGGAAATTCTATCCCCTCCGCGCCGGAACGTGGGTCCAGAACATAGATCTGCTTGTGATCACGGGCAACCCCGACACGCTCATGAGCATAAAGGAGACGGAATCCCTCGACGGAGTGAACAGCTACAGGTTCCTGACGGAATTGAGCTGCAGCAAGCTGTTCCGGATGGCTTCGAGCCTTGCCACCACCATGGGAAGGAAGAAGATCACCTGTGCGCACAGGACGAGGATGTTCCCGGCGCTGGACGGCATGTTCGTAAACTGTTTCTACAAAGAGCTTGCCGGCGGCGGCTTCCTGATGAACGATATGGAAGTGGATATAGTCGCAACGGAGTTGGTAATGGACCCTTCATCGCTGGATGTCATCATCACCACCGACATCTACGGCACAGTCCTGGCGGGCGTTGCCGCCGGGATGGTGGGAGGAAGCTATCTCACACCGATGGGGAACATCGGCGACAGCTCGGGATTGTTCGAGCCCATGCACGGGCCGAACCCGAAGTCTGTCAAAAAGGGATTTGTGAATCCCACATCGGCAATATTATCGGGGGCAATGGCGCTGGACTGCGTCGGAATGCCGGCTGAGGCAGAGAAAATTAGAAAAGCTGTGAGGAATGTCTACAGTGCAGGAGAGATAACGCCGGATGTCGGCGGGAAGGCGACCACGAGACAATTCACCGATTCGGTGATCAGATCGCTCGCCGAGATGGAGTAAGGGATTATAATGAAGGATGCCGGACACCGCGAGAGGATAGAAGCTGCATTAAAGCATGAGACAACAGACAGGACGCCTGTGAACAACTTCGCCCTTGTAACGGCGGCGAGGAGCGCCGGGTTCACCGTCGAACAGGCGAGAATGGATCCAAAAATATCCGCAAAGGTCTCGATCGACTATTCCATGAAGACGCTGTCGGATTTCGTCAAACCTGTCCTGGATTCCCAGGTCCCCTTCGCCGATCTGGGGATGAACGTCAAATTCCCGGAGGATGACTACGGATACATCAAAAGCCACCCTGTGAAAGATGCCGAGAGCATCGACGATCTGGCGTTCTTCGACCCCGGTTCTGCGAAGGACTGCCCCATGTTCACCAAGGTGATCGTCGAGGGGCTGGAAGAGACCAGCAGGATGCTGGAGGAAGACCTGCACATATGCGGGCTGTCCTGGGGGCCCATCACCACAGCCGGCTACCTGATGGGGACCGAGGATATGCTTATGATGACCATGATGGAGCCCGATATGGTCAAAAAGCTTCTCAAGAAGACGGCGCCGTTCGTCGCCGCCATGCAGAACAAGATGATCGAGTCGGGAGCGACGGTCATG
>JAKQBQ010000202.1 GCA_029574055.1 Methanobacteriota archaeon | reverse complement strand
CCACGTTACGGATCCGGCCCCTCACGGGGCCGTTATCTCCCTACAGCAATTTGATTGACGTTCATCAATAAATACTCTCCTCCCCTCGTCTTTGCATAATAAACATGAACTCTTCTATGTCCGAAGAAAACAGCGGGCTCTGAACAAAGGGATGCCCATAATATGCATTCATAATGATCATATTTGATCACTATATTTCTATGCTCGTCACCTTCTGTCGGCGGAACGCGGCGTATCTTTCAGCAAGATGATTGAGCTCGCGGCTTTCACAACACTTATCCCATAAAGCCATTTTGATCTCCATTCCCTTGTCTTTTTTCTTATTTGTCCAGATGCCAACGATCTTCCCGCAGTGCAGGATAACGCCGGGATTTGCCGCTGTTCTCCAAATCAGTTTGTGAAGAGATCTGTCCGGCTGCAAAACCGTTCTGTCGCTTTGGTCTAAAAATGGGTCATGCCCTCCAAGCAGGAGTAATTCTCTTTGAAAAGCTGCCGGAGAAAGAAGCTGCTCTTTGTCAGCAGTTAGAATGAAGGATCTTTTTCCAGATACCATTACTTGCTCCATTTCATCGGAAATGGTTGACCATATGCGCCTCCCCTGTTCCGCTGAACAGCCCAACCAACGCGCAAAAGCGTCAACTGTCGTCGGGCCGTAGCAATGCAGGTATTTCCGCGCCAATTTCTTTAATGCGTCCCCGCTGGTTTCCAAAGGATGGCCAGTCCAATTTTTGTATGACGTAAAAGTAGGGCTGATCCCGTTCCTTGCGCCGAATACTACCATACCGTTGAAAGAGCAGGGCCGCAGCATGAATGATACTACGGCACCCCCTACAGTTTGTTTGTCCGGGTTTCCGTACATGGATGGGTGGTTCCACAGTTCTCTTTTTTCGATAGGCAATAGGGGCAGCATCCATCCGGCTATCGTTTGGTCTAAAGTGCTTTTGCTTACGATGACCTCATCGTCAAGCTGCGGCATGACCTGCTTCATTTTATCGAATAGTTCATCAAAGGCCATCTGCAAAAAGTCAAGCGCACCGAATATCCCGGGAATGGAATAGATCCACGGCTCACCTTCATCCGAAACAAGGGCGGATAGAAAAACATCGCTTTCCGAAACAGGAAACACAGCAGGCGCCCCCCGCAGGCTCCATGCCTGCAGAAGCGATCTTTCTTCATACAGCAGCCGCTCCATTTCCGATAAACCGCAATCAGGGACGCGATTATAGAGGGCGGTTTCCCATGCACCGGGCGGGGTGTTCATCATTCCACATGCTCCGACAATGGCTGCTATCTCTGTTTTTTGATATTCTGCGTCCAAATGGTGGGACCGCAACCTGAAACATCTGATCTGTTCAACGCTTATTTCATTCATGACGGTCCCTTCTTCTCATTCTTTAAGTGTTCGCAGCATCAAGACAATGTGACTGCATGGATTTCTCCATTTCGCCGATCCTTCTCGGTTCCCCTTGTATCCAAGATCTGCTGTCTTCTCTGAAGTTGGGAGATCTCCGCAGAGCCGATTGACCTAACGTTCTTTATATCCTAAAAGCGTTGGCACCTGCATGAGGGGGCCCAGGGGGGTTGTATTGGCATTGGTTATTGCGGCGGGAGCAGTTCTGCTCATCGCTCCGGCATCGTTCGTTTCCGCCGACACGGTGAAGGTGTATTACCAAAGCGTGCCTGACATCGATGTTCATTTTCCCAACGGAACCGAGATCCAAAGAGGAGGCGAGCTGGTGGTCGTTACATCTTCCCACAAATACGACATGACCAGGACCGGCATAATGTTCTTCGAATGCGATCCCAGCGGAAAGCCGGATATGACAACATCCATTACCCCGGACCACTATGCTGTCTCCGAGGGGAACACCGTGACGCATACTTTCAGAAACCTCAGCACAAGCATCGATATGCGTTTCACAGAGCTTGCCGAGCTGGAGCATCCGATACCTGTCACTCCGGCGGTGCCGGATACGAAAGGTATTGCGATCGACATCAGTTTGACGACGGTGATCATGCTCTTATCCATCATATTGGCAGCCGCCATGATGGTGACCATGGCCCATGTAATCAAGATGATCGACTCGGCGCTGGAACGTCCGGAGGAAGCATCATGAACATAGAGGATTACTTCAAGACCCCTGAAGAGATATACGTGGTCGATACCGAGACCACCGGGCTCGACGGCGGGCCCCGGGATCTCGTAGTGGATATCGGCATATGTTTGGCCGATATCGGAAAGGGGACGGTCAAGGAGATCTATTCCTCTGTTGTGGGATATGATGTGACCGAATGGGAGGATCACAGATCCAAAGCCTGGATCTTCGAGAACACAGATCTTACTTTGGATGACGTGGCCGCCGCAAAGCCCTTGTTCAAGGTCAGGGAAGAAGTGATGGATCTGCTTAAAGGGAAGACTGTGACCTCATACAACGTGTCTTTCGACATGGACAAATTCCTATTCAGGGAGCCTTGGCATTTGAAGGGATGTTTCAACGTATGCACAGATATAATGAAGGCTGCCACCGATGTCTGCAAACTTCCCAGCGAGTACTACGGCGTGAGTTACAGGTTCCCGAAGCTGGATCATGCATACAGAACGATCGTTGCCGGCGATCCAGCAGGCGTCGGCGAGAAACAGGACCACCGCGCCCTGTCGGATGCGAAACTGGCATCGTATGTGATGATCGAGATGTACAGGTCCGGCTGCTACCGCCCCTGATCATTTCTCTCTCTTGGCCTCGGCCTCGAACGATTTCTTAAAAAGCGATTCGGTCGCACCGGCTATCCTGCCCATAAGCTTGCTTTTGAGGAAGAATACCGCAAAGAGGAACCAAATGACCACGAACCCCAATATCATCAGCCAATATTCTATTGGGAAGATCGCCATCGAAGCTATCCCGACCGCCACCTGCGGTATGCAGTACACAAGTGCAACGAGGCCGAAAAGCAGGAGTGCCAGGATCGACGGCTTGATATCCCTTGACACCTCCCCGTTCACGGAATAGAATTTCAACAAAGGATAAATGAAAAAGAGCTGCGAGATGCCCGACAATATCAGGAATATCAGCATGGCGTTCCTCGCCGTGACCACTTCAAAGCTCTCATGGACGTGCCCCTCGCTTATCGACATGTGCTGCCAGAATTCATCGAAGCTGCTCCAAGCGGAGGCGCCGTATCCCTCGTACATGCTGCGGTAGAAACCCTCTCCGAGATCAAAAATTCCGTTTCCGGTGAAATGCATGAACACGAAGTAAACTATCAATCCAAAAGCGGATATGATGATCGCCATTGGTATCGAGAACCTCAGAACTCCCGGCAGTATCATCGTCTTGTTGTTCGAGGGCTTCGCCCATATCGCCATAAGGAATGCGGCGAAAGATACTGAGGCAAGGGCATAGAATGTGTTGTGGACAGGAAGCATAGGGAGCCCTCCCAGAATAAGCATGATCACACCCACCAGGATCGCGAGCACGAAGTTCCTCGTAAGATAAAGGCGCAGTATGTCCCTCATCCCGGTGACCGTTCTCTTTCCTTCGGTGATCGCTTTGGGGAGTGCCGAGAACTTGTCATCCAGCAGCACCATGTCCGCCACTCCTCTCGCTGCGCCGCTTCCGCTCTGCAGCGCCACACCCACGTCGGCCGCTTTGATTGACCTTACATCGTTGACGCCGTCCCCCACCATCGCCACGTACCGTCCGCTCTTTTTCAAAGAGGCTACCACCATTTCCTTCTGTTCGGGCTTCATCCGCCCGAAGATATTGGTTTTCAAGACCTTTTCATCGAATTCTTCTTCGGACAGCTCTTCCAGCTCGCTGCCTGAGACGATGTTCCTCTCGCCCGGTATCTCCGCAAGCGAGAACAGGGCGTCGACGGTCTCCGGGTCATCGCCGGATATCACTTTGAGGTCCATGCCGCTGTTCCTGAAATCATCTATTATCTCCCTGCAGTCGGGCCTTACTTCATCCCTGATCGATATGAGCGCCGCGAGCTCCAGCTCCGGCACGACGGGATCATCGCCGGAATACAGCGGAACATCCGGGCCTTTGCAGAGGATCACCGTCCTAAGGCCTTTCTTTGAAAGCTCGGATACCTTTTCTGCTATATCGGCATCTTTTATGTGCTCCTTAAGCGAAGGCAGTGCGCCCATGAATATGGTGAGGGCGGATCCATTCGAGGACACCTTCACCGCGCTGTATTTGCGGTCGGAAGAGAAGGGTATCTCTTCTTCAAGCACGCATTCCTCGCTTCCGAACGCTTTTTCCAAAGCGCCTACGCTGTGATTCTTGCTCCCGGTGGAATTGACGAACATCCTGATCATGCGTTCCGCCTCCTCCTTTTCAACAAAGGCCTCCATCCCATCATAAACAAGATTATTGGTAGTTATGGTGCCGGTCTTGTCCATGCAGACCGTGTCCACGTGGCTCATTGATTCTACAGAGTTGGAATTCTGCAGCAGCACGCCGCTGTTCGCCATGCGGACGGCCGCGATCATGTATGTTATTGTTATCATGAGGAAGAGCGCGATCGGCACTATATCGAGAACAACCACCGATCTTATCGCAAAGAGCTTGGCCCCGTCTCCAGCAAGAGTATTGATTATTGCGAGAATAAGCATGAATATGAATGCCGTGGCCATGAGCATTTTGGTAACGGTGGAGGTCTCTCTCTGCAGGGGCGTCTTCTTCCTTTTGTATTTCTTGGCGCTCACCAGCATCTTGGATGCGTATGTGTCCTCTCCCAGAGCGGTGACCTTATAGTACCCGCTGCCTGCCATGCAGAATGCGCCGGAGTGGACCGTGTCCCCGGGGTGCTTCCTTACCGAGCTCGACTCCCCCGTAAGAAGGGACTCGTCCATCTCCAGCGATGATGACAGCAGTACTTCCCCATCCACCTGGGCCTGGTCGCCCCCGAACAAGTGCACTATGTCGTCCATCACTATCTCCGATGGGTCTATCTGCGCCTCTTCGCCGTTCCTCACGACATGGACGATCGGCCTCAGAAGAAGCGCGATCTTGTCGAGCCTCCTCTTAGCCCTCATTTCCTGCACAGTGGATATGAGGATGTTTAATGCTATCACACCGGTGGCCGATAGGGCGCTTATCGGCTCATTGAAATACAGCAGGGCCGCACCCAATATGAAAAGGATCAGGTTGAAGGTGGTGAATGCGTTCTTCACAACGATATCGAAGTAGCTTCTGCTCACCTGAGACTCGAAACGGTTCACCTTTCCTTCGGAAACCCTCTGCTTTACCTCTTTGTCGGTGAGCCCCTTCAGCTCCATACCGGTACACAGCACTTCCG
>JAKQBQ010000195.1 GCA_029574055.1 Methanobacteriota archaeon | reverse complement strand
CCTCAAGGTAGAGGCGAAGAAAGGCTCGGTCAACCACGGCTCCAAATACATCGGGGCGGGGATAGTATGCAACTCGAAAGGCGCGCTCGTCGGCGACGAAACAACGCCGATCGAGATGGGCAAGATAGAGGACGGTTTGGTCCTCTATTGATCAACGGTCAAAGACCCAGATGCCTGAGAATTCAGGCAATTCGTCTGCTGTGAGCTCCACTTCGTTCCCCACATACAATATCTTGTCGTCAGGCGTATCTCCGAGGAAGTCGTCAAGCGTTTTCAAAGGGAGGGTCAATCCGCCCACTCTGTAATGCATCGGCACGACCACTTTCGGCTCGATGAGCTTTACGAGTTCCCATACTTTCGGGATAGGAAGGGTGAACACCTCTCCGGTGGGTATGAAAAGTATGTCCACACCCTTTAGGCATTCAAGCACCTCTTCCGACGGGATCTCGCCCAGGTCTCCGCAGTGGCAGAACCTCATGCCGTCCATAACGAAGCAGTAGATGGTGTTCGTCCCCCTGATCGAGCCTTCGGTGTCGTCATGGAAGGACGGGAATCCCTCGAATTCGATCCCTTTAATGCTGCACTTGCCGGGTTGGGCACAGAGCGTAGCATGTTCATTCTTGATTATCCTCAATGCGTTATGGTCGAAGTGGTCGTGGGAGACCAGGACGATGCCTGCATTGGAAATAGGCGGTTTGATCCCGATGGTCTTTCCGTCATGGGGATCAATCAGCACAGAGTTCTTCGCATCGAAGAACTCAAAACATGAATGACCGTGCCACCTTATGCGCATAGAACATTCATGTCCCTCATTGTAGAAAACATTTCTCTTTTGTGAGCGCAGCATTTCAAACGCGATCCATGCATTATTTCAAGCCTGTTTATGCCGAGGGAGTACCAACACATCTCTGCACCGTGCTTTTTGGATGCGAATTGAACGAGCGCAATGACAAAGGCTGCTTTGTGAACGCCCCTCATATTGCTGAAAGGGAGGGTGTAATAGAACACCATTAAGCGGCAGATTCACCATTTTTTACTATTAAGACGCCCCCTATTAAGGGCGATTTCCCGCACTATCCTCTTATATTAATGAAACAATCCTGTAACAATGAAGAAGACATTGGTCCTTGTTGTTGACAGGGATGACGACTTCGGCGTCAAAGGAAAGCAGAAAACACCGATAATCGGAGTGGAGGAGTGTTCTATCGCAGCGACTGCGCTAGGCATGTCCGACCCTGAAGACTCCGATCTCAATGCCATCTATGCGGCGATCAAGATCTACGGGGAGATCAGGTCGGAAAAGAATACGGAAGTCGAGGTCGCACTCATCGCAGGGGACGAAAGGGTCGGCCACAAATCGGACGCCGCCCTCGTGGACGAGCTCGAGGAAGTGCTCAGGGAAGTGTCCCCCGACAGGATCATATTGGTCGGCGACGGGGCGGAGGATGAGTACGTCTATCCTATCATTTCATCGAGGATCCCGATAGATTCTGTCAAAAAAGTATATGTGAAGCAGGCTCCCGGGCTGGAAGGGACCCTTTACATAGTGTCGAAGATAATGGAGGATCCCGCAAAGAGGAAGAGGTTCCTCGGCCCGATCGGGATCATAATCGTTTTGATCTCGATCGTGTACATGATACCTCCCATCATGACGTATATGAACGGGGATGCCGGCCTTTCCGACGTAACGACCCCCTTCGTGGTGTTCCTGATAGGACTATTCATCATGCTTTATGCGTACAACATATTCGAATGGCTGTCCGTATGGAGTTCCAAGTGGGCAGCCAGGGTAAGGGGGGGAAGCGTCACGGTCACATTCCTTCTCGCTTCGGTTCTTTTTGTGGTCGTCGGTGTGATCGTCGGGTATCTTTCTTTGGGGGATGTTTATATCCCCTCGTTCTCGCATGGGGCGTTGTGGTTCATATCCAATTCTCTCTGGCTGTTCATATTCGCTTTCCTGATCTATCAGGTCGGCGACCTGGTGGAGATGTATATAACAACAAAGAGGGTCAAACTCAGCTTCATCATCGGCAGCATAAACATAGTGGCGATCGGATTGATAATCACCGGTTTGTTGGATATTGTGTTGGCATACTTCGGCATGGGGGTCCAGAACAACGCCCTCATCGCGCTGGAGATCATAGCCGGTATAGGGCTGGCCCTCTTGTCTGCGCTTCTCCAGCGCCACATGAAAGGCGCCATCGAGGCGGCCGAGAGCACGAAGGATGCGGAAGCGGATGTTGCCTGAGGAATGGGAACCCATTTACGAAGAGATACTCCAGGTCTTCGGCTACGATAGGACGGCTGATGAGAATTCGGCGCGTTTGCTAAAGGCGGTCATGATGAATTCCGATCTGATACACGATGACGACGTATCTGTGCAGAGGGATGCCACCGTGTTCGGCGGCAGCGGCGGTTTGGAGTATGATATCAGCACCACGCCCCCCAGGGGAACGCTGATAGCCACGGGCTCTTCGGTAGGGAGGCTCAGGGATATCGATGTGTTCCCTGATATCGTAGTTACCGATCTGGATGGCGAGATAGGGCCTCAAATAGAAGCCAGCAGGGCCGGCGCCGTCACATTCATCCATGCCCACGGGGACAATTCCGAGTTGATACAGAAGTATGCGCAGGAGTTCCTCGGCCCGGTGGTGCTTACCACGCAGTCCAGGCCCGACAATGTGGTATCCAACTACGGCGGGTTCACCGACGGCGACCGCGCCGTATGCATAGCGAGGCATTTCGGAGCAAAGAACATCCTGCTTCTCGGATTCGATTTCGATAATCCGGCGAAGAAGAAGGGCACATGCTTAGGCATAAAGACCCTGAAGCTCCGGTGGGCGGAAAGGATAATCTATGAGCATAACTGCCCCGGCGTCTCTATAGAATGTCCGTCGCTCCTATATAAGAAAAAGTGAATAAGGGGGTCGGAAGTATCGTCTTGGAACTCACATACATCATATTGCTGGTATTGGCGGTCTTTTACGTCCCGCTCTATATTTGGGTCTGGAGATCCCCGAAGGCCGCCAAATACGGTCTTGCGAAATACGGACCCTGCATAATGATCAAGACGAAGCTCGGGACCAAGCTGATGGACCGCCTTGCAGTCTACACAAGGTTTTGGAAGATCTTCGGCACGATATCGATAGCGATCGCATTCTTCCTCATGGCGTTCATAATAGTGATAATCGCGGTCGGAGTGTCCAACCTTGCATCAAGCTTGACATCTCCCGGTCTGGGCGTGGAATATGCTTTGGCCATACCCGGGCTGAACCCCCTCCTCCCGTTCTGGTACGGGGTGTTGGGGCTGATCGTCGCCATGGTCGTCCACGAGATGGCGCACGGCTTCCAGACAAGAGCGAACAACATGCGCGTGGACTCCACCGGGCTTTTGTATGTGGTGGTGCCCATCGGCGCATTCGTCGAGCCGAACGAGAAGGATATCGAGAAGAGTTCCAGAAGACAGAAGCTCGACCTTTACACAGCGGGGATATCCGTCAATTTCATCACAGCAGCGGTGACATTCTTCATCTTTGCTGTTCTCATGCTCGGCAACATATCTTCCGACTACGGCGACAATGCCGCCGTTTATCAGATATCCTCAGGCTCTCCGGCGTTCGACGCGGGGATACCGAGCGGATCGATAATAGTGTCTGTCGACGGAAGCGAATATTTCTATATGGAGGATCACACCATCACATACGACTGGAAGCCCGGGCAGATCGTGACCGTGGAATATCTGACACAGGATGGTCCGAATACAACCGAAGTGCGTTGGGGGCTGTTCATAGAACAAGTGTCTCCGAATAGTCCGGCATCCGGGGTCCTCGATGCAAGGTCGTTCATATTATCGATGAAGGTGGGCGATGCGGAAACGCCGACTCTGATCTACGGGTATTCGGAATTCATCTCCTTCATGCAGACCACCGCGCCCGGCGAGACAGCGGTAATAGAATGCATGACCGTGACTGACGGCGTAGCCTCCACATTCACAAAGGAGCTGACCCTCGGGAACAACGGAGGCATAGGGTATGTGGGGATCGTGACCACGACATCCGGCATGAACTTCACCACTCCGAACATAATGCTGGATACCGGAAGGAACCCCATTTACGGCGCAGAATCCATAACCGATGCGGCAACCTCCATGCTTTCCTACATCAGCGGGCCGTTCCAGGGCTTCTCGCCTATACCGGCAAGCGTCCACTGGTGGTACGACACCCCGCTGGGAGATGCGTTCTGGATACTGATAAGCGCACTGTATTGGATATTCTGGCTGAACATAATGCTCGGAGTGTCGAACGCCATCCCCGCATACCCCTTCGACGGCGGCTTCGTGTTCCAGGGAGGCATGAGCGCGCTGCTTGAGAAGCTGGGCATGAAGAACGAGAAGAAGAGGGAAGAGCTGACGGCCAGAGTGACAAGCATCCTGTCCACGCTGATGATATTCCTGCTGGTGATAGTCATCGTCGCCGTTGTCCTTTAAGAGCAATATGTTTTATTTATCGGCGTATATTGAGGGCCTATGCCTTTGGAAGCCATTGTAGAAGCCATAAGGACATTTCCCGGAGTGACCCGCAAAAAGGCCGTCCATGAGATAGTGGAATCTTTTTCTACAAGCGGGTTCCCGCAGGTAGCGGCATCGGAAGGAGAGGACGCGGCGGCGGTCGATTTCGGCGATAATTATATTTTGTTCGCGGCCGACGGCATAATGGAATCGCTGGTCGAGGCCGACCCTTTCTATGCGGGATACTTCTCCGTGCTGGTGAATGTCAACGATATCGCCGCAATGGGCGGTAAACCGATGGCGATGGTGGATGTGATCTCGCTCTCAAAAAGCAGGATATGCAACCAGATCCTGAAAGGCATGGCCATGGCGGTCAAGAAGTTCAATGTCCCCATCGTAGGGGGGCACACCCATCCGGACAGCAAATACAATGCGATAGATGTCGCCATTATCGGAACGGTGCCCAAGACCGACATAATACTGAGCTGCAGGGCAAGGGATAATGACGATATTGTGTTCGTTATGGATCTCGACGGCTTTTTCCCGGAGAATCTCAAATACGCATGGGAGACCACGACGAGGAAGAGCGATTTCCTCGTCCAAAAACAGATCGAGACGATGTCCGTGATAGCTTCGAGGCATCTCGCCAATTCCGCGAAGGATATGAGCAACCCCGGATCCATCGGAACGCTGGGGATGATGCTGGAGAGCTCGATGAAAGGAGGCACAGTCGACATAAACAAGATACCGACCCCGGAAGGCGTAGACCTGATACAATGGATCCTCGCCTATCAGGGATGCGGGTTCGTGTTCTCCTGCCCGCCGGAGAATTCCTCGGAGATAATATCTCTTTTCGAGGCCGCAGGATGTTCCGGCGCCGTTGTGGGGAAGATCGACAATACGAAAAAACTCAAGCTCGTCATGGACGGAGAGTCAATGGTGGTCTTCGATTTCGACAAAGACATAATAACAGGATGCTCCCCGAGAAAAGAAAGGCGTCAGGCCACAGGGGTGGACATCACATCCGATCCAAGTTGACCGCATCGCTTCTCAACCCTGCGACCCCGCAAACGTCAGTAGCACGAGGTAAGGCTGCTCCCGTCAGGACCTGACCCGGTTTCCCCGATGAATATATGTGATACGACCCTCCGGCCGTTCAACACATAAACTCCGACTCTGTAGGACAAGATCTCATAGTCACTTTGCGGGCT
>JAKQBQ010000179.1 GCA_029574055.1 Methanobacteriota archaeon | reverse complement strand
AACACTATCATCGACACAGGGAGCGTCATCCCAAGCCTGTATGCTATATCTCTCATATCGATCTTGCCGTTCAGGAATGACGTGAGTATCGCCACGAGCACGCAAAGCTCTATCAGGTATGCGGAAAGGATCACAGACGTCCCTCCGAGGTTGACGCCGTCCATCACCCTCGATATAGGTTCCAGCATCGTCACGCTCATTCCCAGCACCAGCGGTGCGAACACCGTTGCGGTCCCGGTCATCATGTCGGTCATGCTCTTCAGCTTGTTCCTTATCCCCTTCCTGACGGAATCCTGGTCCTGGATCTGCCTTCCCACCGATACTGCCAGTCTGCCGGCGTCCCTTGTGTCCTTCAAAGAGCACCTGTATACGTCGCAGAACACGTCCGAGAGGCGGGCGGATATCTTTCCGACGGAAGAGTCGATGGCGGAGCATGCGTCTCCCCTGCATATCCCTATCTCTCTGTAAACGCTCTCTGCTACCGCTGCGCATTCCGACCTCGCGCCTATCGCTTTCACAATGGACGTCTCGAAGTTCTCGCCTGCTATCAGCCTGTTGCCCAGCTCGAATACGGAATCCTGAAGGAGCAGCTCCTGCTTCTCCCTTACCTTCTCCGAGCGGACGTACGGGGTCACGTATATCATCACTGCCGCGCCCGCCACAACCGCAGCGATCGTCATCGCCAGCTGGGCATCCCCGGTGAATATGGTGACAGTTAGCGCGATCGGTGCTGCGGAAGCGAGAGGTGCGATATACTTCAGATCCATGTTTGACGTGGACCTCATGAAAGGGTTCTTGCTCTTGACAGAGACGATCAGAGAAAGTATCACCGCCGGTATGAACACGAGCGTTGCCAGTATTATCGGCTCTGCGCCAATGGGAGAGCTTCCGAATACCCCGCCCAAGTTGAGCATCGGCAGTATCGACATGAGCACCATCGGCACCATTATCCCGATGCCGAAGATCATCATGCATGGGAGGTTGAGGGATGTGCTGTAGCTCTCCCCTATCTCCTTAAGCCCGGTCAGAGCGATGTCGGATGCGTCTCCGAGCATCCTCTTCCTTTCCGAATGGTCGGAGGACGCCGCTGCCGCCATGACCATGTGTATCGCGCGCCTGAAGGCCGCCGCCCCCGCAGGGACGGAGGACAGCATCTCCGACAACCCGTGGGATATGTCGGGTATCTGCCTTGTGTCCGCCTTTATGACTATCATTTTGAACAAGGCAGACGATGCCTCAGGCCCGTTCTTCGCCACATCCCTCACTGCAGTGTCGATGGAGCCTCCCCCTTCAATGACAGCGGACATCATGCCCACGACCGTGGGGGCTTCATTCATGACCGCGTTGGGGTTCTTTATCTTGATCTTGCTTTTGCGGAACATCTCATACACCTATCCCTGTGAGGTTGCGGAACTTCGCCTTGAATGATATCAGGACCTCCTCCGCCGTCTTGCTGTTGGACCTGGAGACATGGTCGTTGGCTATCCCAATCCATTCCGGACCGAGGTATTCTTCGCTGTGGGTCTTTCCCATCTCCGCAAGGAAGGATCTTATGACCGCCCTCGCCCTGATCTCCTTCATTATGTCCGCTTTGCTCATCTGAGAGGACGACAGGACGCGCCTCATTACGGGAGAGGAGAAAAGCGCTGCGCTGTCCGTTATGTCGATGAACTGACCTGTCATGTCAGCGGTGGCAACCACTTCGTTCACTTTCCTCACCTGGTTCCCCGTCCTTCTGTCCTTTATCGTCCCCAACGTAACGAGAATGTCAGTTGCCATGAACGCCTCCGGCGAGATGTTCATGTCGTGCACAACTCTCTCGTAAACAGACTTTGCCGAGTCCCCGTGGATGGTCCCCATGATGGAGCTGCCCGCACGGCCTGTCCTCATGCTTTGGTACATGGTCCTCGCCTCTTCGCCTCTGACCTCTCCGAGGACTATTGCCGATTCTCCCATCCTGAGGGATACTCTCAGGGCCTCGTCCGCCCTCGAAAGGTTGTCGCCGCCCATCCTATCGTCGATGAGCATCGACTGCACCTTGTACCCCATCCTCCTCATTATTGCTGTGGGAAGCTCCATTGTGTCTTCTATCGTCAGTATCCTCTGGGAAAGAGGGAACTCGAACATCAGCGATGACAGGAGCGAACTCTTTCCCGCCCCCCTTGCGCCGCATATCAGGAATGTGGATCTGTTGTCCACGAGGAATGACAGCAGCCCGGCTATCCTTGGGTCCATTGTCCCGTTCGCGATCAGCCTTGTCAGGGTCCACGGCCTTACCGAGTGTTTCCTTATCGCTACAGCATCCCCGTTGGGGCTCATGGGGTACCCGACGACCGTTGCCCTGGCATCGTGCGTTTTAATGTCAGTCTCCAAAATAGGGTTGGATTCGCAGAACTGCAGGCCGCTGTCCCTCTTCAGGATGTTGATGAGGTTCATGACCTCTTTTTTATCTACGACCAGGTTGGTCCTGCATTTTATGTGCGAATTGTTCCCGTCGATCCCGTTCATCGTTACGTGTATCCTGTTCCTGTCGCAGGGCGCGTCGATGTAGATGTCCTCAAGCTTCGGATCGGCAAGCAATACCTCGAACACGCCCATGCCCACTGTGTACCTGTAAACAATGTCGCAGATCTCTTCTATCACCTTCTCGACGTTGCAGGTATCGCTTCCGAAGACCGCCTCGATCGTGTCGGAATGAGACATGAGCATGCCTCTCGCCATGCCGATCACGCTCTGCTTGTCCATTCTCCCGCCCTTTGTCCTGTACGTTTCCCTTACACCCTCTATGACCCTCTCTATGACCGCGTTCAGGGAGTCCGGGTAGGAGTATTCGATGGGTGTGAGGTTGTATTCGAACTCGCCGTCGACGGCGGTGCCGATGGTGACGCTGCCTCCTGGAGAGTCGTATTCTGTGATGTTCTCGAGATCGCCTTTGCTTCCGACGAGCCAGCAGTCTGCGTAGACCGGCTTGGATCTGATATTGCTTTCCGACAGCAGGATGAGTCCGTTCAGCAGCGACCTTTTGTCGATGGGGGCGGCTCTCTTCTCCGGTTCCTGATGCGGTGCTTCGAATGGTTTCACATTGATAACGCATTCCGTTGCCGCGGCGCCTCCCTCGGAAGGAGCATCCCAGCTCTCATACGGTCTTCCGGTGAAGGAATCGCTCTCCACATCGCTGTAATCTGTTATAATGAGCCTGTCGTTGTAGCTTACTTCGTGTACGTTCCTTTTGTTGATCCTTGCGGCAACTGACGACAATATCCTGGGCATCAGACACCACCCGTCCTTGCTGTTTCTATGGAGATCCTCTTCTTCAGGTTCTCTATCCCATGTTCCGCTTGGTCCAGGGCGCGGTATGTCCTCTGGATGCATGCGTTGCATCTGTTGTCCGCGGGGCGGAAGGACACCAGCCTTCCCCTTGCCGACTCAAAGTTAGGGTCGGGGAACCCCGCCCACACCATGTCCATTATCTTTGGGCAGGAGTTGTTGCAGTCCGAGCACGACCTCATGCCGCCCATGCTTCCGCCGACAGCGGTTGAACGATAGAATATCGCTAATTCGCACAGTGTTTCCGCCGCAGGCCCGAAAAGCTCCACGTCCTTGCTGGTCCTGAGCCTTATCCTTCCCGCATTGCCCTGTTGGGAGATGTGGTATATTATGCATTTCAGGCATCCGGGGGATCTGAAATCGGGTACTTTGGTGCATCTTCTGCAGTTGATTGACAAAACATCTTCTGTCAGCTCCGATCCGGGCGCTTCTGTTTTCTTTCCATTGATTGCCGAACGTATTGATTCGATCTTCATGATTCATCATTTCCAAGAAAGAGTATTAAAAGCGGGCCGTACAGTTAGCTTACGGCTTCTTAAGTGAGAGATTATTAAACGTTGAGAGAATAGGTGATGTTATGGAGATACTCTCGCCCGCGGGGTCCCCGGAAGGGCTGACCGCTTCGATCAAGGGAGGCTGCGATGCCGTATATTTGGGAGGAAAGGCATTCGGTGCGAGAGCATTCTCTCAGAATTTCTCCGACAGTGAGATCGAAGGGACTGTTGGATACGCACACGATAATAACGTCAAAGTATACGTGACGGTCAACACCCTGATCAAAGACCATGAGATGAGCGATGCTGTCTCTTATGTAAGGTTCCTTGACGACATCGGAGCGGATGCGGTACTGATCCAAGACCTCGGGCTTTTGGGGAAGGTGGGGGGATTGAGGATCAAGAAGCACGCCTCCACGCAGATGGGGATACATACAACCGCCGGCCTGGAATGGTGTCATGAGAACGGGATCGATCGAGCCGTTCTCGCAAGAGAGCTCACTTTTGATGAGATCTCGTCGATCGTCAAAGGATCGAAGATCGAGACGGAGGTGTTCGTGCAGGGCGCAATGTGCTACTGCATCTCAGGAGGATGCCTTTTCTCCAGTATTGCGGGGGGAAGGAGCGGGAACAGGGGGCAGTGCGCCCAACCCTGCAGAAAATCATATTCAATGAAGGAAAAAGAAGGATTCTTCCTAAGCAACGCCGACCTCTACTGTGTAGATTGGCTTGAACGCCTGAGATCGATAGGGATATCCGCGGTAAAGATAGAAGGGAGGATGAGAAGCCACGCCTATGCATACCTTTCAACAAAAGTCTACTCAATGGCGAACGCCGGCCGCCCATGGGAGGAGATAGCGGATACGGCGGAACTTCTGAAGACGGTATTCAACCGCGGATTCTGCGAGGGATACCTCCCGGGAGTGTCCAGCCCGGTACAGCTGGGATATGCGGACAACAGAGGTTTCCTTCTGGGTACAGTATCGATCTCTGACAGGAAGTTCGATCTATCTGAACTTGATGAAAAAGTGAACATAAGGGACGGGCTCTCTATCTTCAAAGGAAGGAACAAGGTCGGAGGATTCAAGATCAGCACTCTAGGCAAAGTGACCGTCCCCTTCAAAGTGGACAATGGAAGATATGAGATTTACAGGACATACGATCCACGCATCGATGAGATAAAGAACCTTATCGGCGAGGCCCCGATACTGAAGGGAAGCACGGCCAGAAAGCCTTATCCGCAGGAACTCAAGAACGTTGGAAGGAAAGCTAAAGATCCGGACACATCCCTGTATGTCAGCTCCCTCAAGGTATTGGACGAGGTCGTTGGCTACGCAGACAGGATCTACTACGACCTCGGCGAAAGCGTTGGAGCCGCTGAAAAGATATGCGAAAGGAACAACATTGAATTTGTTGTGAACCTTCCGAGATTCAGGCCTCTGATGGACCTCGATATAACATCCGGGAACGTCATGGTCAACACTCCGGACCAGATGCATTATTTCAAAGACAAGAGAGAATATGGGAGCTATCACATGAACATGTTCAATTCTTCCTTCCCGCCGGCATACCAGACCGCTCTTTCCGCAGAGCTTTCCAAGTCCGAAATAAAACGGATAGCGGAACACCATGCAGGCAGGATAGAGGTGATGGTTTTCGGAAGGACCGAGCTCATGTGCACGCGCGATCCGGGGCTTGCATCCGGGATGCTGAAGGATGAGCTGGGACATGAGTTCCCGGTGTATAGGGACGACTTCGGGTTAGCTCATATTTTGAATTCGTCAGACCTTCTGCTGCTGCCTCATCTGAACGAGATGGCATCGGTGGGGATCGATTCTTTCGGCATCGACCTGAGGAAAAGGCCGGTCTCTTTGGCAAAGACGGTTGCACGTGCATACAGAGAAAGAGACATTGACAAAAAAGGAAGGATCACGGAGATGTGCGGATCCATCAACTACGGGCATTATCTCCGCGGAGTAAGCTAACTGTACATATCCTCCCTAAATACGCATGACATCCTGAGAACTGTCATGAGATTCAACAAAAAAGGAAGCCTTGGGTTTCCCGAGGCCATAATGGCGGCAATGACAGTGACCCTTTCACTCACATTGTACATGGGGCTCCTTGCGCTCAACACAGCCGAAGAAAGCATTGACGAAGACGTCCACGTAGACCACAGGATATTCGGAGGCCTGGTCTTAG
>JAKQBQ010000174.1 GCA_029574055.1 Methanobacteriota archaeon | reverse complement strand
TGGAATGGAGGTAGTCGGCGAGAGCCTTCATGTCCTGGAACTTGCTGTTGGGCTGGATTGCGTTGTATTTGCCTCCTCGAAGTCCCTGCCAGCCGTCGTCGATGTTTATGTAGCTCCATCCGTACTGATCGAGACCTTTCTCGAGCATGGCATTCGCTGAGCTCAGCACCTTCTCCTGGCTGACGCTGTTGCCCCAGCAGTTCCACGAGTTCCATCCCATAGGAGGGGTCAGGGCGAGTTTGTCGCCGATCACGATGCGGAATTCACGCTCGTTTTGGCCTTTGGCGTTCTCAGCTTTGAGCGTGGTCTTGTATTCGCCGACCTTTTTTACACTGCCGGAGATGATTCCGGTTTCGGGATCGAGATTCAGGCCTTCAGGAAGACCTTCTGCACTGAACCTCATAGGACGTTCGCCGCTTGCCGGGATCTTGAAAAGGAAGTCTGCATCAGGGCTCGCGCCATATACTTTGGGGCCGTTGATGCGAGGCGTGTCCGGTGCCTTCGGTGTCAGAATGTACGCAGAGTTGTCCTGAGCTGAGACAAGGGACGACAAAAGCACAAATGCTGCCGTGATTGTTGTCAGAATTTTTTTCATATAGGTCTTTTTTTTGTTGTGCGGTTTATACTAGGAAGACGTCCTGGCTCTTGAGATCTTGGATCAGCTGCGCCACATCCACATCACGTGGGCCGCATCCACCCTTTATCGCAAGAGCCGCTGCTGTGCCGGCGGCCTGTCCCATGGCCATGCAAGGAGGCATGACGCGGACTGCGCCCGCGGCATCCGAAGTGGCCGAGAGCGACCTTCCGGCAACAAGGAGATTGTCCACCCCTTGAGGAAGAAGACAGCGGTAAGGAACACCATACCAGCGTCCGTTCTTTACGGTGATATATTCTGTTGAATAGTCCCCGCCGCGTCCGTGGACATCGACTGAATTGGAAGCGAGAAGGATGCTATCCTCAGGAACGACTCCATTGAGCAGATCGTCAACATCGAGGACGTAATCGCCCTTGATGTGCCTTGACTCCCTGATTCCGACAGTCGCACCGGAGCCCTTGATGGTGGCATCTTCGCAGCCGGGAACGTATTTGTGGAAGAAGTTCATGAGCTCGTTGACCTGCCTGCGTCCTTCGAATTCAGCGTCGGTAAGACTCTCCGAGTTCGTGGCATCCACATTTTTGATGCGGGTGCAGTTCACGGCCCACTCGTCAGGTTTCACACCTCTGTAGATGTTGACGCTCTTGCGGGCGATGCTCCATTCTCCAGCGGCCTCAGCCTCTGCCACATGCCAGTGGAGGGCTCTGTAACTGACTCCATCCTTTTTGTGGAAGGTGTCGAGGTGGTCCTCTACGTCCTTTATGAGCTTGTCTGAATCGACCTTATTGATGTGGAAGAAGAGGGTTGCAGGCTGTGCTCGTCCGGTCTCGGGATTGCCGTATTCGCAAGGCACCCCGCTGCGGAAAGCCAGGTCGCCGTCACCGGTCGCATCGACGAAAATGTCAGCAGCAATGGACTCCAGGCCGCTTCTTGTAAGGATGATGATCTTGGAAATCTTCGAGCCGCGGAGAACCGGCTTGACGAAGGATGCATGGAAAAGCACCTTCACACCGGCTTCAATCACCATCCGGTCGAGAACGTACTTCAGGACTTCGGCGTCGAAAGGAGTGACATGGTCGTGGCCTTGGGTGATCCATGCTGTAAAGGGGCTTCCGGCACGCACATCGCGAGGGTGAATGGCTCCTCCGAGCTGCACCATGCGTTGAACAACTTCCTCGAAAAGGCCTCTGATGATCTGCTGCTCACCTTCAGTGTCGTAACATGTCATGAAAGGCGCGACAAGGCCCCTTGTGGCCATACCTCCGAGACAGCCTCCCTGCTCAAGTATCATCGCCTTCACGCCTTTGCGCGCGGCTGCAATCGCGGCGCATACACCGGCAGGGCCTCCGCCAACGACTACCAGCTGGTTTTTGTATGAATCTTTCACATCTTTGATACTGATGTCCTTTGTTCCGTCTAAAATGCCGGAACATGAGTTCAGGCTTGTTGCTGCAAGGCATGCCGCTGCGGTTACTCCGCTGGTCTTAAGGAAATTTCTTCTGTCCATTTCAAGTTATTTTATGGAGTCTCCCAATTTAATTGTTGCATTCATAATAATTGTTTCGTTCTTCTTGGAAGGGTCCTTGATCTTCTGCAGTATGATTTCAGCACATTTCCTTCCGATCTCGAACATAGGAGGAACGACAGTGGTGAGTTTGGGGTAAACTCCGTTGGCGAGTTCGTTTCCGGCGAATCCAGCCACGGAAATGTCTTCCGGAATCTTCATGCCCTTGCTCATCAGCGTTCTCATGGCACCGATGCCCAGATTGTCCGTGAAAGAAAAAATGGCGTCGAAAGTCGCATTCCTCGAGAGGAGTTTTTCTGTCGCCCTCTCTCCATCCTCGATGGTCAATCCGCCTTCTACCTGGAGCTCATCCAGTACTGGAAGGTTGTATTTGGCAAGCACGTCCCTGTAACCCTTGGCCCTCATTTCCGAGTTGTAGATATCCTTGGGTCCATTGATGTAGGCAATACGCTTCCTTCCTGCAAGAATCATCTTTTCAACAATGAAGAACGACATCGCGTAATCATCCACCAGCACCATTGAGACGTCAAGTTTGTGAGGTATCCGCCCATAGAACACCATAGGCATCCCTTCAGACATGACTTCCTTAAACATATCATGATTTTGGGTGCCGCATTCAGCGACCACCAGGCCGTCAACCTTGAACTTCTTCATGAGGAGCATGTTACGCCTTTCAGTTGCGGGATCCTCGTTGGAATCGGCCATGATCACTTTTATTCTCCTGTCATAGCAGTAATCCTGAATGCCCCTTATAACTTGTATTGTGTACTTGGTGTTGAGTTCGGGGACGATGACACCTATGGTCTGTGTCTTTCC